>NZ_JCACHA010000566.1:0-22237 GCF_059503625.1 Skermanella sp. | reverse complement strand
ACACCACGCTCTTGCTGAAGCCGACCCAGAAATGGATCATGTGGACGCCGTTCTCGGTCTGGGTGATATAGGCCGTACCCGACAGCCCCAGCATGGTGGTTCCGACGATGTAGCCGCCCAGGATTCCCAGGAAGCACGAATAGACGAACAGCAGCGGCATCATCAGCGCCAAGGCCAGGACGCGCGGCAGCACCAGGAAGTCGATGGGCGAAATGCCGATGGTGGACAGGGCGTCGATCTCCTCGTTGCCCTGCATCGTGCCGAGCTGGGCGGCATAGGCGGCGCCGATCCGGCCGGCCAGGACGATGCCGGTCATCAAGGCCGCCATCTCCCGCGTCATGGCGAGCCCGACCAGATTGGCGACGTAGATATCCGCGCCGAACTGCCGGAGCTGGATCGCGCCGACGAAGGCCACGGTCAGGCCGATCAGCAGCGAGACGATCGTGACGATCGGCAGGGAAGCGGCGCCCGCGTCCTGGAGCGCCTGGAGGAAGTCGACCCGGCGGAACCTTGCCCGGCCGATCGTCAGCCGTCCCAGCGCCAGCACGATCTCGCCCAGGAAAGTAACCGCCTGGTCCATGCCGCGCCAGCCCTCCAGCACGGAGCGGCCGACACGGACCGGCAGGGAGTCGTCGCCGCTTCCACGCGCGGCATCGGCCTTGACCGGAACCGCACGGGCGAGCTTCAGCAGGCGGGGCACGCCTGCGGGCAGGCTCCCGGTGTCGAATTCCAGGTTCCGGGCATGGCAGAGATCGCCGACCTTGAGCAGATAGCTGACCAGCGAGCTGTCCCAGCCCACCAGGCCGCGGTCTTCGGCCCGGACGCTGCGGATGCGCCGCTCGCCGTCGAGCAGCGCTTCGATCTCGGAAGCGGATGCCAGTCCCCGTCCGATCCGCCAGCGTCCGGACAGCGCAAGGACCAGGGCGCCGTCATTGCCGGTGCGCAACTCCAAACCGTTGCCTTGCAATGCTTCTCCAGCTTCGTCCCGTCCGCCGGACTTGTCTTGCCTGGTTGCCGCCGTCATTCCACTCCGTCCGAAATCGGGCTGGCAGCCGGAAGCCGGGCGCCTCGATCGCTGAGCCGGTCACCGGGCCGGGCACCTAGTCCCTTACCGGTTCGGGTACCCTGAACGAAGGTAGAGCGGACTGGTTTGTTCCCTGACGGGCGGAAATCCCCGGCCCTGTCGTTTCCGTGCCTCACCGGTTCTCAACCGTCGCCAGCGGCGCCCGGACCCGGCGCCTATCCATGGCGCCGGCAGATTTCCGCCGTCGTGAGGTCGGGCAGCTCGTCCTTCGTAACGCCGAACTTGGAGACCAGGGCAAGGTGTTCCGGCGTGCCGCGGAACTCGAGGAGGTGCTTGTTGAAGGCGGCCAGCAAGTCGGCATCCTGAAAGCGGAAGCCGAATGCGCCGTAGTGGACTGTCTCGGGACCGGCAGCCGGGATCCGGCTGTCGAACGGTTTTGCCCGCTCCAGTTCTTGCGGATAACGCTCGACCAGGGCTTCCACGGCCTTGGCGGTGGCGGCATAGGCGTCGATCCTGCCGGCCCTCAGGCTGCGGCCAGCCGAAACGGCATTGGGAAACAGCACGATCTGTTCGTCCCTGATGCCGGCCGCACGGGCGTACCCGTGCTCGATCGTACCGGCTACGACGCCCAGCCGGATCGTGAGGTCGATCGCGATGTCGCCGTAGGCGTGGAGATTGCGGGGGTTGCCGGCCCTGACCGCCAGGCCCTGCCCAAGCTGGTTGACCGCCCGGTAGGTCGGCTCGGAAAAGGCGATCTGCCGGCACCGGTCGGGCAGGATATACATCCCGGTCGCGATCACGTCGAAGCGCCCGGCCTTCAAGTCATGGATCAGCATGCCGAACTCGCTCTCGACCGTCTGCACGGCATTGACTCCCATGCGCGCGAAGACCTTGCGGGCGACTTCCGGTCCTTCCCCGGTAACGCGACCCCCCGGCCCGAGATAGGCATACGGCGCTTCGGCCGCGAAGCCGATCCGCACCGTCCCTGTCCTCAATATCCGTTGCAGCGCGGATTCGGGTGCCGCGGCGCGCACACCGGGGTTCGCGGCGGCGCAGAGCAGGAAGGGAACCGCCATGGCCAAGGCCATCAGCTTGACGGGATTCAGCATGACGATGCCGGTTCTCAAGAGTTCCTTGACCCGGCACCGTCTGATCATGGTTAATCTCCTGCAATTTAAGGATGCCTAAATTACAAAGATATGCTTTGCAATGATAATGAAACCACCTTGCAGATGTATCATGCCATCCATGCAACGGTCATCCGGGCCAGAGTCTCCTTGCCCAAGGTCTCCTGGTGAATGATGCGGATCAGGCTTGCATATCTGCTGCTGGCGGCAGCGCTCCCGATCGTCATCTTCGCCGCCGTCATGGTGGTTCTGTTCGACCGGCAGCAGACACGCTCATGGGAGGCCGTCGTCCGGCAAACCGCCGAAACCGCCCTGAACACGGTGGACGAACGGATCACGACGGTCAGGATCGCCCTGGAAACGCTGGTCGTCACCGGCTTGCCGATCGTCGAATGGCGGGAGGAGTTCACCGGACAGGCGGACCGCATCCTGGAGCAGCGTCCGGAATGGATGGCGTTGCAGCTTACTTGGCGCGGCGACCGGATCGACCGCACCCGGCGCAATTTCCGGATCCCTCGCTCGATCGACGAGCAGACCGACGAAGTCTTCCGTTATGGCGAGTTCCGGGTCAGCGGTGTATTGGCCGATCGAAACTCCGAGCAGGAGCCCGTGGTCGCGGTCAGCGTGCCGGTCCAGGGACCCTACGGCGTCGAGCATGTCCTGACCGCCTATGTCAGCGCCTGGGCGATCAATCAGGCGCTGCGCGATCAGGGCATGACGCCGGGCTGGCGCATTGCGGTGCTGGATACCGCCGACCGGCTGATCGCCCGCACGCTGTCGGAAGACCGCTTCGATCCCGGAATCGGGGGAGAACCCGACCGGACGCTGCTGGACGGGCTTCACAGCGGGCAGTCGCATTTTTTCGCGACGAACCTCAAGAACGAGAACCTGTTCGTGTCGTCCGCCGTGTCCACCATGACGGGGTGGACGGTCACCCTGGGCATGCCGGGCGAACTGGTGGAAGCGCCGGCGAGACGGACGCTGGCGGCGGTCACCGGCGGCGGCGCCTTGGCGGTCGTACTGGCGCTCAGTATCGGCTGGCTGCTGGCGCGGACCCTGATGAAACGGCAGATCGCCGAGCGGCGGCTGCTCCAGTTGGAACTGGCCCAGGCGGCACAGGAACGGACCGCTGCGATCCTGGAGAGCACGACGGACGGTGTGTTCGAAGTGGACCGGGACTGGCGGATCGTCTTCATCAATCAGCGCGCCCGGACGCTGATCGCCGGCGGCGCCGACGTGTCGGGCAGCATCCTTTGGGACGTGCTTCCCGACGCCATCGGCACGACTTTCTGGAGCCACTACCACCGTGTCGCGACGGAACGGGTTACGGCGGAGTTCGAGGACTTCTACCCCGCCCTGAGCGCATGGTTCTACGTCCGGGCGTTTCCCTCCGCCGACGGCGGCCTCGCGGTCTATTTCCAGGACGTCACCGAACGGCGTCAGGCGCTCGACGCCCTGGCGGAAAGCGAATCGCGCTACCGCTTCCTTGCGGAAAGCGTCCCGGAGATCGTCTGGACGGCGAAGCCGGACGGCACGCTGGACTACGGCAACGCCCGGCTCGCCGCGTATGTCGCCAAGCCTCCCGCCGATTCCGCTGGAAAAAGCGGCATCGCGCAGGACTGGAACATCAACTGGAAGGAGGTGGTTCATCCGGAGGACACGCAGGCCACCCTCAACGCCTGGCTTAAGGCCCTGGGCTGCAACACCCCGTTCGAATGCAAACTCCGGATGCGGCGCGCCGATGGGATGTATCGTTGGCATCTGGCGAGAGGTGTGCCGATGCTGGACGAGACTGGGCAGGTCGTGAAGTGGTTCGGGACCACGACCGATATCCACGACCAGATACTCTACCAGGAAACATTGCAGGCGGCGCGCGACGACGCCGAACGGGCGAAGCGCGAAGCCGAGCAGGCCGATCTGGCGAAAAGCCGGTTCCTGGCCGCCGCCAGCCACGACTTGCGGCAGCCGATGCAGTCGCTCTTCCTGTTCGCCGACGGGCTGGAGCAGCACATAAACGACCCCGAGGGAGGAGAGAAGCTGCTGCATCTGCGGCGCGGACTGGACGCCCTGAAGCAGTTGCTCGATGCGCTGCTCGACATATCGCGGCTGGACGCCGAATCGGTGACCCCGACCGTGGAAGATTTCGCGTTGAGCGGGATGTTCGGCCAGATCGAGGCCGCCTATGGCCGGGTGGCGTCGGCCAAGGGACTGGCGTTCTCGATCCATCACCAGGATCTGGCGGTTCGGACCGACCGGACCCTGCTGGGCCGGATCGTCTGCAACCTGATCGAGAACGCGATCCAGTATACCGCCACGGGTGCCGTCCGGGTCGAATGCCGGCAGGCCGGGGACCGGGTCAGGATCGACGTGCAGGACACCGGCATCGGCATCCCGCCGGAACAGATGGACGACATCTGGCGGGAGTTCCATCAGGTCGGCAACCCCGAACGCGACCGCAACAAGGGCATGGGGCTGGGCCTCGCCATCGTCCAGCGTCTTGCCAGACTGCTCGGCTGCCGGGTGGAAGTGCTGTCGGCGCTGGGACGCGGCTCGATCTTCAGCATTGAGGTCCCGGCCGGGACCGCCGTGGCGGTTCCCGAACCGATGCCGGAGGCGGAGCCGGTTCTCAGCCCCGCCGGCGGCCGCTACGCCGTGCTGGTGGACGACGACGCCATCGTCCTGATGGGGTTGCAGAGCATCCTGCGCGACTGGGGGTACGACGTCCTGGCGGCGGGGTCGACCGACCAGGCCCTGGAGCGCCTGCGGGCAACCGGACACCGCAAGCCCGACATCATCGTCGCGGATTACCGCCTGCGCGGCGGCCGCGTCGGCACGGAGGCGATCGTCAGGATACGCGAGCTGTTCGAAAGCAACATCCCCGGCGTCATCCTGACCGGCGAGACCGGGCCGGAATGCGCCGTGGACGCAGCGGCTCACGGCTTCAGCATAGCCCACAAGCCGATCACCTCGCGCCAGCTCAGCGTGGCGGTGGAAAAGCTGCTGGCGGAGGCGTCGGACTGAGCGCTTGCCTTCTTGAGGCCCGGCGCTACTGGACGCGCCGGATACGTCCCTCGACCGCCGGGGCAACCGGCCCGGTCGTCCTGATGTATTCCGCCAGCACCGTTTCCAGATTGGGGCCGTAGTCGTAGGCGTTCTTCGCCTTGGCGAACAGGCCGTAGCCGTCGCCGCCGGTCCGGACGAAGTTGTTGGTCACCGCCTTGTAGGTGGCGGACGGATCGACCGGGCGATACGCGCCGCCGGCATCGCGGATCTCGGCCGACGAGATCCGCGCTCCCTCCGGCTTGGCCGGATCGAAGGCGTAGCGCAGTCCCGCCACCTGGGGGAAACGGCCGGTGCCGGACGTGGTCTTGTCATGGGCGCGGCTGACGCCGCTTTCCAGGCTCGCCAGCAGGTCGGCGCCCGTCACGTCGAAGGTGGCTATGGTGTTGGAGAAGGGCAGCACTTCGATCACGTTGCCCATCGTCACCTGCCCCGCCGGGATGCCGGACCGGATGCCTCCGCCGTTCTGGATCGCGACCTGGGTCCCCTGCCCCCTGGTCGCCCACAGCATGGCGTCGGCGATCAGGTTTCCGAGGTTGCATTCCCCGAACCGGCAGGCGTCGCTGGTCCCGACCAGTTCGACCTTGGCCTCGCCGACCGGCTGTCGGCGAAGCTGCGCCAGCGGCACGTTGAGCTGGGACACCTTGTCGGCGACGGCGGGGTCCAGGGCGACATCGTTGGACAAGGCTACCGGCTTGCCGCCCCACGCCGTCACGACGCCGGCGGCGTCGAACGTCACGTCCAGCATGCCCAGATGGGTCCCGTAGGAACCGGCCTGGACGACCAGCGCCGGAGCGCCGGACGGCGTCTTGACGACGGTCGGATACGGTCCGGCGGCCTTGTCGCTGCCGGTTTCCAGGAAGGTATGGCTGTGGCCGCCGACATAGACGTCGACGCCATCGACCTGGGCGGCCAGCGCTTGGTCTTCCGAATAGCCGATATGGGTCAATGCCACGATCTTGTCGACGCCGCGCGCCTTCAGCGCGGCGACAGCGCGGGTCAGCGCCTGCCCCTCGCTGCGGAAGGCGACCGTGGGGCCGGGGCTGGAGGTGATCGGCGTGTCTGCGGTGGTCAACCCGACGATGCCGATCCGCTGGCCGTTCTTCACGACGATGGTATAGGGCTTGTAGCGGTCCTTCAGGCGTGGCTCGCGCGACGTGTCGGTATTGGCGCTCAGCACCGGCCAGGACACGGCATCCAGGTAGGGGCGAAGTCCGGCGGGACCGTCGTCGAACTCATGGTTGCCGAGCGTCTGCGCATCGGGGTTCAGCATCCCGAGCACGGTCTGGACGGCGCCGTGCTTGTACTGGGTATAGAACAGCGTGCCCTGGAACTGGTCGCCGGCATCCAGGAACAGCGCGTTGTCGCCGCGCAGTTCCTTCAGCTTGGTCTGGAGGCGGGCAGCGCCGCCGATGCACTTCTTCTCGGCCTCGTCCTTGGGCGTGCAGAATCCGCCGGTCGCCGTGATCTGGTCGTAGCGGGCATGCACGTCGTTCACATGGAGGATGCGGAGCTGGTAATCCGCGCCGGCCGCCCCGGCGGCGGTCGCGGTGAACGCGCCCAGAAAAGCGGCTATCGCCGATCCGAGCAGAACTGTCTTCAACGCCATTATCCTTCGTCCCCCAATGCGGTGCCGGCTGATCATCGATTTGTGCCCGAGCAAGCGACCGGACGGCAAGAACAACACGCGGCGGGATCGCAAAAAGGGGGTGGTTGGCCTATGCGGGCAGACATACAACCTTTTGCCCATTGATGTGTTCACTCCACAAGAACAAGCCCCCGCCAGTTCGCGAAAGGTGCTCTATGGAAATCCTCGATAGCGTATTGAGTTTTTTGAACACAGTAATTTGGGAATATCTGCTGATCTATGTGCTGATCGGCACGGGCATCTATTTCACGATCAGGACGAAGTTCGTTCAGTTCAGGCGATTTCCCCATCTGTTCGGGGTGATGGCGGGATCGCGGCACTGCGAAGGCGGCGGGATTTCGCCCTTCCAGGCCTTCTGCGTCAGCATGGCGAGCCGGGTCGGCACCGGCAATATCGCGGGCGTCGCCATAGCGCTGACGCTGGGCGGGCCGGGTGCCGTGTTCTGGATGTGGTGCGTGGCGCTGGTCGGCATGGCGACGGCCTTCGTCGAAGCGACCTTGGCGCAGTTGTATAAGGTGCCGCAGCCGGACGGCACGTTCCGGGGCGGGCCGGCTTATTACATCCAGCGCGGGCTGGGCTCGCGCGGCTGGGGCATCGTGTTCGCGGTGCTGCTGATCTTAACCTTCGGGCTGGCCTTCAATGCGGTCCAGGCCAACACCATCGCCGACGTGCTGGGCGAGAGTTTCGGCGTTCCCACCGTCGTCACCGGCATCGTGCTGGCGCTGATCTGTGCTCCGATCTTCTTCGGCGGCATCCGATCCGTGGCGCGGGTGGCGGAGTGGATGATGCCGATCATGGCGGCGTTGTATATCGTGCTGGCGCTGGTGATCGTGGCGATCCACATCGACCGGATACCCGACGTGTTCATGCTGATCGTCCGCTCCGCCTTCGGCCTGGATCAGGCGGCGGCCGGCGCCTTCGGCGGGCTGTCGGCGGCGCTGCTGAACGGCGCCAAGCGGGGATTGTTCTCCAACGAGGCCGGCATGGGCAGCGCCCCCAACATGGCGGCGACGGCGACCACGATCCACCCGGCGACCCAAGGCTTCATCCAGGCGCTGGGCGTCTTCGTCGATACCATCGTGATCTGCTCGGCCACGGCCTTCATCATCCTGCTGTCCGACCAGTACGACCCGACCGGAGCTACCGAGATGGCGGGCGCCAGCCTGACCCAGTCGGTGATCGCCTCGGAGTTCGGCGCCGTGGGCGGGCTGTTCATGACCTTCG
Source organism: Skermanella sp. (assembly GCF_059503625.1). NCBI lineage: Bacteria > Pseudomonadati > Pseudomonadota > Alphaproteobacteria > Rhodospirillales > Azospirillaceae > Skermanella > Skermanella sp. Next base: position 14,154 of record NZ_JCACHA010000566.1, on the reverse strand, counting down.
TGATCTTCCTCTTCGCCTTCTCCTCCATCATCGGCAACTACGCCTATGCCGACGGCAACATGACCTTCCTGGGCGCCAGGGTGAAGGTGCTGAACGTCTTCCGGATCGTCGCGGTGCTGGCGGTGTTCGGCGGCTCGGTCGGGGAATTGCCCACGGTCTGGGCGATGGCCGACGTTGCGATGGGCTTGATGGCGCTGGTCAATCTGGGCGCGATCCTGATGCTGTCGAAGTGGGCGATGGCGGCTCTCGCCGACTACGAGGCCGGCGAGCGCAAGGGGCTGCCGCATTTCGAAGCCAGCGGCAACCGGCATATGCCGGGGGCGCTGCCGACCGAGGTGTGGTGAGGTAGCACGCCCCTACAACGCCAACTCCCAATTCTACCCAATCATCGGCGGTTTGAACATATAGTGCGGCTCTTCCGCAATCAGACGGCGGCCGACGCTCAGCCCGCGCGCGGCAGGCTCGACGTAGAGGGGACGCAGTTTGGCAACCTGATCGTCCTGCCGCATCAGGAAGACCAAGCCGTCAAGTCACCTGTATGGATGACTCAGTCAACGATATTCCCGTGGACGTGACGCCGTGACCCTGTGGCGATGCTGCTTTAGTTCAAGTTGACAGGATTCCGGCGGGCGGTCACGGTTGGGCCCAACAAACATCAAAATGGGAGGATCGACGCATGTTCACTCTGGCGCTGCTGCTGTACCGGAAGCCCGGAACTTCGACCCAGGAATACCAGACTTATTGGCATGACGTTCACGGCCCGATCGCGGCGAAGATTCCGGGGCTGAAGGGCTATGTGCAGCTTCACGGCCAGCCGGACGCCGAGGGAAATCTGCCGGTTGATGGCATCGCCCAACTGACCTTCGACAGCGAAGACGCCATGAAGGCGGGCTTCGCCTCGCCGGAGGGCAAGGCGGCGCTGGACGACGTGGCGAACTTCGCCGATACGTCGCGGCTGGTGTCGGTGCCGGTCAACCCTCGAACGATAGTTTAAGCCAGCACGAAAAACGGGACGGCGGCCGGTCCCTATTGGGATCGGCCCAGGAACTTCTCCAGCAACGCGCGGGCCGCCACGGTCGGCGTCGTCTCGGCATGGGTGACGGCGTGTTCGGCGGCGGCGAGGTCGGCGCGGACGGCGGGGTGGTGGCGGAAGGCGTCGGTCAGGGTTTCGGCGATCTCGCTCCACATCCAGGCCCGCGCCTGCTCGGCGCGGCGGGCATCGAGCGCGCCGCTCGCCGACAGAGTCTCACGGTACTTGCCGATGGTTTCCCAGACCTCCGGAACGCCAAGCCGGGTCGCGGCGGAGCAGGTCAGGACCGGGACTTTCCAGTCCTTCGACGGCGAGCGCAGCAATGCCAGCGCGTGGCGGTACTCGGCGACGGCGTGGCGGGCGGCGTTGACCAGGGCGCCGTCGGCCTTGTTGACGACGATCAGGTCGGCCAGCTCGACAATGCCCTTCTTGATGCCCTGAAGCTCGTCGCCGCCGCCCGGCAGCAGCAGCAGCATGAACAGATCGACCATGTCGGACACGGCGGTTTCCGACTGGCCGACGCCGACGGTTTCCACGATCACGACGTCATAGCCTGCCGCCTCGCAGGCCAGCATCGCCTCGCGCGTCCGCCTTGCGACGCCGCCCAGCGTGCCGCCGCTGGGAGAGGGGCGGATGAAAGCTGACGTGTTGCGGGTCAGCTCCTCCATCCGGGTCTTGTCGCCCAGGATCGAGCCGCCCGTCCGCTGCGACGACGGGTCCACCGCCAGCACCGCGACCTTGTGCCCCTGCCCGATCACATGGAGGCCGAAGGCTTCGATGAAGGTCGATTTGCCGACGCCGGGCACACCGGAAATACCGATCCGGATCGAGTTGCCGGTATGCGGCAGCAGTTCCGCCAGCAATTCTTCCGCCATGGCGCGGTGGTCGGCGCGGGTCGATTCGATCAGGGTGATGGCGCGGGCGAGCGCGCGGCGGTCACCCCGGCGGATCGCCTCGGCGGTTTCGGCGGGAGAAGCGGCGGAGCGGCGGCTGCCGGGAGGCGGAGTAACTGTCATGGTATCCTGAACCTACAGTCGGACCGCCCAAGGCTCAAGATGCCGGTGCGGGCGAAGGTGCGGCGATATGGTCCAGCCAGCGCTCCAGCGCGGAAAAGGTCGCGGCTGCCGCCTCGGTCGCGGCGGCGCGGTCTTCCTCGGTCAGTATGTCCCGCTCGATCAGGTCGCGGAGCGACTGCCGCTCCGCCTTCAGGTCGATCCCGGCGGAGGCGAAATACGATGCGCCTTGATCGGGGCCGACGGCGAGCGTGCGCTGGAGATGCGGCAGCATCGCCCGCCCGCCATGGGCCGAACCGTCCAGCACCCAGCGGGCGCCGATCCTGGCCGCCGATGTCGGAAGCTCCGGCAGGTCCGTCGCCAGCGGCGGTTCGACGCCCGCTGCCGCCGCATCGAGCATGCCGATATCGGCCAGCAGCAGCGGCGTGCGGGCGGCGCGTCCCGCAGCCTCTTCGCCCAACCGCTGTTCCATCGGCGCCACGAAGCCGTACAGGGCGCGGACCGCGCCGAGATAGCCTTCGGCGGTCGGCTGGCGGGCCGTCAGCGGGCGGAGGACCGGGTGCAGGTGAAGCCGCTCGTGAACGGGCCACGTGGCGGTGCGCAGGCGCTCGGTAACGTCTTTGACGGCAAGATCTCTGGTCATGGCATCAACCATGGCTGATAACGGGTTTCGAATACGATACGGGCAGATCCGCTACCGCCTTTTCGCCGGCCGCTTCCTGCTGGCGGGTCCACATCGCGGCATAGGCGCCCCGGCGGGCCAGCAACTCGGCGTGGCGTCCGCGCTCCACGATGCTGCCGTCTTCCAGGACGATGATCTCGTCGGCGTCGATCACGGTGGACAGCCGGTGCGCGATCACCAGCGTCGTCCGGCCCCGGCTGACTTCCCGCAGGTTCGCCTGGATTTCGCGCTCGGTATGGGTGTCCAGGGCGGACGTCGCCTCGTCGAACAGCAGGATGTCGGGCTGCTTCAGGATGGTGCGCGCGATGGCGACGCGCTGCTTCTCGCCGCCCGACAGCTTAAGCCCGCGTTCGCCGACCATGGATTTGTAGCCGTCGGGCAGGCGCAGGACGAAGTCGTGGATATGGGCCAGCTTCGCCGCCCGCTCGACCTCCTCCACCGAGGCGCCGGGACGGCCATAGGCGATGTTGTAGAAGATCGTGTCGTTGAACAGGACGGTGTCCTGCGGGACGATGCCGATGGCGGCTCGCAGCGACGACTGGGTGATGGTCGAGATGTCCTGGCCGTCGATCAGGATGCCGCCCGAGTTGGGATCGTAGAAGCGGAACAGCAGCCGGCTGATGGTCGATTTGCCCGCGCCGCTGGGGCCGACGATGGCGACCGTGCGCCCGGCGGGGACCGTGAAGGATACGCCCTTCAGGATCGGCCGGCGCGGATCGTAGCCGAACTCGACATCCCTGAAGGTCACCGTGGCGCCGGCCACGTCCAGCGCCTTGGCATCGGGGGCGTCGGCGATCTCCCGATCGATCTCCAGCAGTTCGAACATCTTCTCCATATCGGCAAGACCCTGCTTGATCTCGCGGTAGACGAAGCCGAAGAAGTTGAGCGGCTGGTAAAGCTGGAGCAGGTAGGTGTTGACCAGCACGAAGTCGCCGATAGTCATGGTGCCGTTCATGATGCCGCGCGCCGCCATGTACATCACGACAGTCAGGCCGATGGAGATGATCGCGGCCTGTCCGATATTCAGCAGCGACAGGCTGGTCTGACTGCGTACCGCCGCCTTTTCATAGAAGCTCAGGGCATTGTCGTAGCGCCGGGCCTCGTGCTCCTCGTTGCCGAAGTATTTGACGGTCTCGTAGTTGAGCAGGCTGTCGATCGCCTTGGTGTTGGCCTGGTTGTCCATCTCGTTCATCTCGCGGCGGAACTTCGTCCGCCACTCGGTCACGACCAGGGTGTAGGCGATATACAGGACGACCGTCAGGAAGGTCGCCAGCGCGAACCAGATGTTGAACATCCCCCACAGGATCGCGCAGACCAGCAGGATCTCCAGCAGCGTCGGCAGAATGTTGAACAGCATGAAGGACAGCAGCGTCTGGATCGCCTTGGTCCCGCGCTCGACCGAGCGCGACAACCCGCCGGTCTGGCGTTCCAGATGGAAGCGCAGCGACAGCGCGTGCAGGTGCCGGAAGACGTTGAGCGCCACCGCCCGGATCGAGCGCTGGGCCACCTTGGCGAAGATCGCGTCACGCAATTCGCCGAAGGCCAGCGACAGGACTCTGGCCAAGCCATAGGCCAGGATCATGCCGACCGGCAGCACCGCGATCGTTCCCGCCGTCGTGCCCAGCGCGTCGATCGCGTGCTTGTACAGCACGGGCACGTAGACGTTGGCGATCTTGGCGATGAACAGGCAGACGATGGCGGCGACGACCCGGACACGAAGTTCCATCTCGTTGCGTGGCCACAGATAGGGCAGCAGCGAACGGATGGTCTCTCGCTCCCCCAGCTTGCGCGGTCGGGTGAAGCGGCTCATTTCAGCGTCGGACATGAATGCGGGCCTGATGGCGTCGGGATTACGCGACTAACCTAGGCTGCGGCGATGCAGGTGTCCATCGGCGAGCGGTCGCGGCGGCCGGCGGCGATGATCCGCTCCAGCCGCCTGACGTAGCGGCCGGTGGCGGCGCGGAGCCGCTTGGCATCCGCGCTTTCGGGTGCGACCGTGTTGACGGCCATGGCATGGTCGGCCATCTGGAAAGCCAGATAGCAGGGCGTCAGCAGGGCCAGCAGGTCGGGGTTCACGGGATGTCCGTACTGCCCGGCGACGATCCGGCACAGCCGCTGGCACTCCGACTCGGACAGGTCCAGCTCGACGGTGGCGCCGGCGATGTCCCACGCGATGTCCTGGCAGCCGATCAGGTCGTGCCCGGCGTGATGGTCGAGCGCGTCGGTCTTCAGCAGGCGCCCATCCGGTGCATGCAGCCATTCCCAGGCATGGAGGCGGTTGTCGGTCTCGACTCGCCTGACGGCGTCCTCCAGCAGGCCGGCGTCGCGCAGCAGGGAGTCCAGGTCGCGGGCGGCGTCATCGCCAAGCGTTTGGGCCGTGTTGAACCGCGCCATCTCGGCAAGCGCCGTCAGGGATGCGCCCTGCTCCGCACCGGCGGCGAAGTGGCGGGCGCGGAAGCCAAGATAGCGGCCGACCTGCTCCACCACTCCGTCGCGGTCGCCGAACCGCTGGTCGAGGGACACGGCGCCGTCGATCCAGCGCTCGACCAGGAAGCCGTGACGAAAGCCCGCCACCTCCGGCGTGAAGCCGGCGGCGTGGAGCGACCGGGCGCGGGCCAGCTTGCGCTCCCCCATGCTCCCCAGTCCCACGAACTTCAGCAGCCACGTGCCATCGGCGGTCGGCAGCAGGAACTTGCGGCGCTCCAACTGGGGTTTGACCGGCGGCCATTCTGCCTCGCGGGAATAGCGGACCGCCCGCCACCAGCCGCCGGAGATTTCCATCATGTCGCCGGTGGGCTGGCCGGCCAGTTCGGCGGCCCAGGTTTCCAGCCGGTGCTCCGGCCTTTTCGGCTTGTGGATCAGCATGTCGCCGATATCGACGACATGGCGGCGGGCCTTCTGCCAGCGCAGCCAGTGACGCTCGCTGGAGCAGCCTCCCGGCGTTCCCCGATGGCTGGGGAAGAAGTGGATGCGGTCGGGAGCGACGCCGCCATCCTCCAGGAAGTCCGCAACCGCGCCGAACGAACTGCCGGACAGGCCGGGGCCTTCGTCCACCACGGCGTAGCGGGCATCCTTGCCGGCCAGGATCTCGGCGGACAGACCATCCGCCAGCCTGATCTCCCGGTTGAACGGATGGCCGGCCGGACGCAGGGTCACGGCGCTCCGAAGCCCCAAGCCGGCCGCCACGACGGCGGCCAGCGGCGCTCCGACGCTGCGCAGGCCGATCACCTGGGTCGGCCGCTCCGCTGCATGCAATGCGCCGGCGGCCTCCAAATAGGTTTCCGGGTACAGGCTGTAGAGCGAGAAGCCTTCCGCCGTCTTCGTGGTGATCGCGTCCGGCAGGGAATGACTCATGACTGAACGAAGTTCCGCTTCCGGCAAGCCGCCCAATTGATGGAAGCCAGTGCGCCACGACTGGCGAACGCAGCACGCGATGCCGATCAGCAGCGCCATCGGCGCATCGGTCAGGTCCGACCGGGCGTCATGTCCCAGATCCGCGAACTGAGCATCCGCCAATCCCTGGGTCAGCTCACCGGCATCGATCAGCGCCGCTACCAGGACGGCATGCCGTTCGATCCCCGCCGGCATGCGCCCCAGCCGCCGCAGCATTTCGTCCAAGCGCTCGACGGCAGCGCGAGGGTTTTCGATCCGGGACTGATCGCCGTAGACAAGCATGAACTGGAGCCATTCGCTGGAGGCGGGGTGCTGAAAACAAGGCGGCGAATGGCAACCGTTACAAACGTACTTAGTTCCTGCTCGATCGGCATGACGGCATCAGCCGCGATGCTATTGCATGCAATGATGCTCGGATGAATCCTTTCAACAGCTACTTTCCTGCCCTTCTTGCGTATGTCTTCAGCTCGCCAGATTCATCTTTGCATGCAATCGTATCTTCCTGTATTCCATAATCCCAAGAGACAAATTCATATCCGGGGAGGAAACCGGTGGCTGCATCGAAGCCCGAGACCGCGAAGCCGTGGCCCATGAACGCATGGTATGCCGCGGCCTGGAACTACGAGATCAAGCGCCAGCTGACCCCGCGCACGATCTGCGGCAAGGACATCGTCCTCTACCGCAAGACCGACGGACAGGTGGCGGCCCTTGAAGACGCCTGCTGGCACCGCCTGCTGCCGCTGTCGCTCGGCCATCTGAACGGCGATCAGGTGGTTTGCGGCTACCATGGCCTCGTCTTCAATTCGGTCGGCCGCTGCACCTATATGCCGGCGCAGGAAACCATCAATCCGTCCGCCTGCGTCCAGTCGTTCCCGGTCGTGGAGAGATACCGGCTGGCCTGGGTCTGGATGGGCGACCCGGCGCTGGCCGACCCGGACAAGATCCCGGACTTCCACTGGAACAGCGACGAGCCCTGGGTCGGCGAAGGCGGCACCTTCTACAGCCTGAAATGCGATTACCGGCTGGTCGTCGACAATCTCATGGACCTGACCCACGAGACCTATGTCCATGCCGGCAGCATCGGCGACGACGCCATCACCCGCAATCCGTTCGACGTCACCCATACCGACCGCAAGGTCACGGTGTCGCGCTGGATGGAGAACATCGAGCCTCCGCCGTTCTGGGCGCGCCAGCTCGGCAAGCCCGGCCACGTGGACCGCTGGCAGATCATCCATTTCGAGGCGCCCTGCGTGGTCGCCGGCGATGTCGGCGTGGCGCTGGCCGGGACAGGTGCGCGCGACGGCGACCGCAGCCAGGGCGTCAACGGCTTCTTCCTGGCAGCCATCACGCCGGAATCCGAGACGAGCTGCCATTACTTCTGGAACTTCGTCCGCAGCTTCCGCACCGACGACCAGAGCCTGACCAAGGAACTGAACATTGCCCACGTCAACGACGGCAAGGGCGTCTACGATCAGGACCACGCCGTTCTGGAAGCTCAGCAGGCCGCTATCGACAAGAACCCGCGCCAGCCGTTCTATAATCTCAACATCGATGCCGGAGCCCTGTGGGCAAGGCGCATGATCGACCGCATGCTGGCGGCCGAACAGGGAGAGCGCCCCGGCATCGCGGCTGAGTAATTTCAAGCAGGAGCGGCACCCGATGGAAGAGACCCCTCGCAACTCCCAGACGACCAGGGCGATCCTGCAACTGCGGGAACTGATCCTGAACGGCGAGTTGAAGCCGGGCGAGCGGGTCCCCGAACTGGGCATCGTAGATCGGCTCGGCGTCTCCCGGACGCCGGTCCGGCTGGCGCTGGCCCGGCTCCAGGAGGAAGGGCTGGTCGACTGTCTGGCGACAGGCGGCTTCGTCGTGCGGGAGTTTTCGGAAGCCGACATCATCGACGCGATCGACCTGCGCGGCGCCCTGGAAGGCATGGCGGCCCGCCGCTGCGCCGAGCGCCGCCTTGGCCGCGCCGATCTGGCGGAAGTCCGGGACTGCCTGGGCAGCCTGGACAGTCTGGTCCGGCGGCCCGAGCTGAGCATGGACGATTTCTCGGACTACATCCGCCTGAACGACCGCTTTCACAGCCTGCTGGTGGAGCTGTCCAACAGCGCCGTGATCCAGCGGTCGATCGAGCGGATGCTGCATATGCCCTTCGCCCAGCCCGGAGCCTTCGTGCTGGTCCAGTCGGAACTGCCGGAATCGCGGGAGATCCTGTTCATCGCCCAGGACCATCACCGCTCCATCGTCGAGGCGATCGAAGCGTTCGAACCGGGACGCGCCGAAATGCTGGCGCGCGAGCACTCCAGGCTCGCCCGGCGCAACCTTCAGGTCGTCCTCAAGAGTCAACGGCATCTGCAACGCCTGCGGGGATCGTCGCTGATCCGGCTGGCCGAGGATGCCTGATCAGCACCCTGAATAAGCGTGGCCTGATCGGTATCGTGGAATCTGAGAAATGCGCGAGGTTATGGAATGGCAGACGGGCCGGTTGCGGTCCGTCCGCGACGTGACGCCCGACATCCGCCTGTTCGAGATCGAACCGGACGGCAAGTTCAAGGCGCCGACGCCCGGCAGCCACATCAATATCACCGTCCAGATCGGCGGCCGGCCGGACGTGCGGTCCTACTCCATCGTCGGCCCCTGCGCCGACGGCGTCTACCGGATCGCGGTCAAGCTGCTGCCGGACAGCCGGGGCGGCTCCGCCTATATGTGGCGGCTGTCTCCGGGCGACCGGCTGACGATCACGGAACCGGGCAACCACTTCGAACTGGCGCGCCGCCGGCCGGAATACCTGCTGCTGGCGGGCGGCATCGGAATCACGCCGATCTACACGATGGCGCTGGCACTGGCGGACGCCGGCGCCGAATTCCGCCTGCTCTACGCCTGCCGCAGCCGGCAGGACCTGGCCTTCGGCGACGAATTGCGCGAGCGGCTGGGCGACCGGTTGCAGATCTTCATCGACGAGGAAGGCGGGCGCGTCGATCTGGCGGCCGAGATCGCGAGGCTCGCTCCCGGCGGGGAGTTCTATGTCTGTGGCCCGATCGGCTTGCTGGAAGCGACGAAGCGGGCGTGGCAGGACAGCGGCCGGCCGGTCGACGGGCTGCGGTTCGAGACCTTCGGCAACAGCGGGCGCTTCGCGTCGCAGGACTTCACCGTGAAGATCCCGCGCCTGGGCCGGGAAATCACCGTCCCGCGCAACCAGACCATGCTCGAAGCGCTGGAAAACGCCGGGGTTGAGATGATCTTCGACTGCCGGCGCGGCGAGTGCGGGCTGTGCGCCGTGAAGATCCTGGAGCTTGAAGGGGCGGTCGATCACCGCGACGTCTTCTTCAGCGACACGCAGAAATCCGCCAACAGCCACATGTGCACCTGCGTCTCGCGCGCCGTGAACGGCAGCATCACCATCGACACGGCGGACCGGGCCGGCTGAGCCGGCGCCTTATCCGAAAACCGGTACCCCGTAGGTCGGCCTAGAGCGAAGCGGCAGCCGACAAGCAGGCGCGTCTATGTCGGCTGCCGCTTCGCTCTAGACCGGCCTACGCAGAACAAGCTGAAACAATCAAACAAACCCAGGGAGGAAGATCCATGGCGGTCTCCAAGGCCGAGGCTGATCCGCGCGTGCTGATCAGGGAAGGCGACATGAGCAGCTTTCAGGTCATCGTCGTGACGCTCTGCGTTCTGATCTGCGCGCTCGATGGCTTCGACGTGCTGGTGGTCGCCTTTACGGCGGCGGCCATCGCGAGGGACTTCAACCTCGACCCGACGGGTCTCGGCATCCTATTCAGTGCCGGGATTGCCGGCATGGGCTTCGGCGCACTGTTCATCGGGCCGATGGGCGACAAGATCGGCCGGCGGACGACGGTGCTGCTGTGCCTCGTCATCCTGTGCAGCGGCATGCTGATCTCGTCGGTCACCCGCGACGTGACGGAACTGGCGGCGATGCGGTTCTACACCGGCCTCGGCATCGGCGGCGTTCTGGCGAACATCAACATCGTGGTCACGGAATACGCCTCCAACCGCAGGCGCAACCTGTCGATCTCGCTGATGTCGCTGGGCTACCCGATCGGAGCCACGCTGGGCGGCGCGTTTTCCGTCTACCTGATCTCCGCCTTCGGCTGGCGCTCGGTCTATGTGTTCGGCGGGCTGGTGGCGCTGATCCTGGTGCCCGCCGTCATCCGCTTCATGCCGGAATCGCTGGACTACCTGATCGCAAGACGCCCGGCGGGCGCACTGGACAAGGTCAACCGGGTGCTGGCCCGGATCGGCCGGCCTCATCTCTCCGCCCTCCCCGCTCCGCAACGGGCGGAGGAAGCACCCGACACCAGCCTGCTCACCATCTTCCGGCCGCCCTATGCCGGGCGGACGCTGGCGGTCTGCGTCGCGTATTTCTGCGTGATGATGACCTGCTACTTCTTCCTGAGCTGGACGCCCAAGGTGCTGACGCAGGCCGGTCTCAGCATCAGCGGCGGCATCTCGGGCTCGATGCTGATGAACATCGGCGGAGCCATCGGCTGCCTGCTGTTCGGCTTCTATGCGCGGGGCATCGGGACGCGCCGGCTGGCCGCATGCTTCATGGTCGGGCTGTTCGTTACCGCGTCGATCTTCGGCTTCGTCCCGGCGACGCTGACGGCGCTGCTGACGGCGGCGCTGGCGATCGGCTTCTGCCTCTACGCCTCGATCAATGCGATGTACGCCGTAGTGCCTCCCGTCTTCCCCGCCACCGTGCGGACGACGGGAACAGGCCTCGCGATGAGCGTCGGACGGCTGGGCGCCGTGGTCGGGCCGGCGCTGGCCGGGGTGCTGATGTCGGCCGGCTGGGACCGGCCAGCCTACTGCCTGGTCCTCGCCGCTCCCATGCTGATCGCGGCGGCGAGCCTCTACTGGGTGCGCAACTTCGATACGGTGGCGGAACCGGCCAGGGAACCCGCAATACCGGCTGGAGCGGCGGCAACCCGGAAGTAACCGGCGCCGTTACTTCGGCACAAGATAAACACAGCCGAAGGGAAAAGGCGATGGACCGGGAGGAACGGGTAAAACAGCGCGCCCAGGAGATCTGGGAACGCGAAGGACGGCCCGAGGGCCGGGAGCAGCAGCACTGGTATCAGGCGCTCGAAGAGATTGCGGTGGAGGAGGACGGCTCCCTCTCCGCCGCCGGGGAGGAGGACCCGGAACCGGTGTTCATGCCCTCCCCCGACGTCGCGGCCAATCCGGCCAACGCCTCGGACAGCCCTAAAGACTGACCGTCAAGGACTGATCCTCAGCGGGTGCGCACCTTGTCGATCTCGGCGAGCATTTCCTTCATCAGGGGCTCGCCGACCTCTTGAGCGTACTTATCCGCGACAGGCTTCAGCTTCTCGCGCATGCGCTCGGTCTCGGCGGCCGGGAACTCGGTGACGGTCATGCCGTCCTTCTTCAGCTTCTCCAGCGCCGCGACGTTGGTTTCACGGGAAACCTTGCGCTCATAGGCCGTCGCCTCGACGGCGGCCTCCCGCAGGATCCGGTGTTCGTCCCCGGACATCTTGTCCCACGTCTTCTTGCTGAACAGCACGACCAGCGGGTTGTAGATGTGCCGGGTGGTCGAGGTGTATTTCTGGACCTCCTGATACTTGGAGCTTTCGATCAGGGCGTAGGGGTTTTCCTGCCCGTCCACCGCACCGGTCTCCAGGGCGGTATAGACCTCCGGCAGCGGCATCGGCACGGCGTTGGCGCCGAGAGCGTTGAAGGTATCGATCACGATGGGGATCTGGATCACCCGGATCTTCAGCCCCTCGATATCTTCCAGCTTGGCGACGGGCCGCCGGTTGTTGGTCAGGTTCCTGTAGCCATGGTCCCAGTACCCAAGCCCGATCAGGCCTTTCTCCGGCAGACGCGCCAGCAGCTTCTGGCCGACGGGACCGTCGAGCACGGCGTCGGCTTCCTCGTAGCTGTCGAACAGCAGCGGGAAGTCGAAGATCGAGAACTCCTTGATGTTGCCGGAAACGGTGCCCGGAACCACCATCGTCATGTCGATGGTGCCGCCCTGAAGCGACGACACGACGGCCAGATCGCCCCCCAGCGTGCCGCCGCCGAACAGCTTGGCGGTGATCTTGCCGCCGCTCTTCTCGGCGACGATGTCGGCGAACTTCTGTGCCCCCAGCCCGTGGGGATGTTCCTTGATGTTGACGAACGCGATCTTGAGACTGCGCTCCTTGATGTCGGCGGCATTGGCACCGTTCGCCGCAAGCAGGATGGCGCCGACAACGGCCAGACCGGCCGATACGCGCTTGAAGCTGTTTTTCATGTTCGCCCCTTGGTCTTGGTATCGGGAGCAACAGATCAGTGGATGAAACGGGTCGGCGACTTTTCACGCCGGACGCTGTTTTTCGATCCGACCGATATCTCGAACCGATATGGACAAACCCACGATGAACGCCCGCCCGATGCGGCTCGGTTTCGCCGTCAAGGTGATGGGCCAGCCTGACCTGAAGAGCAACGATGCCCGGCGCTGGGCCAGCGACCCGCACCTGAAGGTGTCGCTGGAATATGTCGACGGCATCCTCGACTATCTCGACCGCCAGGACATCCGGATGTACCGGCTGTCGTCCGACCTCGCCCCCTACGCCACGCACCCCGACATGCCGCAGTTCCACGGCATGGTCAGGGAGTCGGCGGCGGAGCTGAAAGCGATCGGCGACAAGGCGAAGCGGCTGGATATCCGGATGTCGTTCCACCCCTCGCAGTTCGTCGTATTGAACAGCCCCGATCCAGAGCTGATCAAGAAGAGCATCTGGGACCTGTCGTCCCAGGCGGAGATGCTGGACCTGATGGAGCTGGGACCGGAAGCCGTGCTGGTGATCCATGTCGGCGGCACCTATGGCGACCGCCAAAGCAGTGCTGCCCGCTGGGTCGAGACCTGGAAGATCCTGCCGGAACACGTTCGCCGCCGGCTGGTGCTGGAACACGACGACCTGCGCTTCAGCGCCGCCGATGTGCTGTGGATTCACGAACAGACCGGCGTCCGGCTGATCTTCGACTACCAGCATTTCTGGTGCCTGAACCCGGAAGGCCTGGACATGCGCCAGACCTTGCAGGCGATCCTGCGGACATGGCCGGATGGCGTCCGCCCCAAGATCCACTTCTCCTCGCCCCGGACGGAACTGCGTCAGGTCAAGCGCACCGATAAGAAGACGCGCAAGAGCACCCTCGCCAACGTAGCACCCGTCTGGACCGGGCACGCCGATTTCTGCAACCCGTTCGAGTTCGCCACCTTCATGCGGACGGCCGAAGGTTTGGAATTCGATATCATGCTGGAGGCGAAGTCCAAGGACCTGGCGCTGGTCCGGCTGCGGCCCGACATGCTGCGCTACGCCCCCGACGTGGCGGTCCGCTTCGGCCTGACGGCGGAGCGGGCGGAGGAGCTGGAGCGGCAGGAGGCCGCCCTGATGGAGGCCGAGAGCTGACGGTGCGGCGTAACCTTTTCCACTTTCGAGGGTTATCCAACGACAGAGGTTCGCGTTACCTCAAAATTACGGATGGAGGACGTCGTGTTTAAGGGTGGATTGCTTTGGATGATGGGCGTGCCGGTAATCGTCGTGATCGTGCTTCTGGTGATGGGCATCATCTGAAAGCACCGAAACGCTCCTTGCAGGCCGGCGCCTGTAGGTCGGTGTAGAGCGAAGCGGCACCCGACACGGACGCGCCGGATTGTCGGGTGCCGCTTCGCTCTACACCGACCTACGAAACACCTTTTCCGGATGGACCTAGGCCGCCGACAACGCCGACTTCCGGGCCGCCAGTTGCCGGATCACCACCGGGACGATCAGCGCCAGCCCCAGCAGCGACGAGTAGATTTCCGGCGCCACCAGCAGGATCGCGGCGAAGCCCAGCACCAGACGCTCCCACTTCTTCGCGACGGCCAGCATATAGCCCGACAGGGCGGCGCTCAGGCACGTGATGCCGATGATGCAGCCGGCGAAGGCGATGATGAAGTCCGGCCACGTGAATCCCGGCGCCACCAGCAGAAGCGACGGCGAGAACACGAACACGAACGGCACCAG
>NZ_JCACHA010000565.1:0-22313 GCF_059503625.1 Skermanella sp. | reverse complement strand
ACTACCTTGCCAACTCAGGCTACGCGTTCGACTAAACCTGAAATGCTCTAGGCCGGGTCGGAACCCGGCACGGCGTCCAACTGCCCGCCGCCAGGTACCGCTGCACCGTCTCCCGGTTACACCCAACCTCGGCCGCGATCCGCCGCGTACCCCAGCCCAGACCGTGCAGCCGCTGCATCGCCGCCACCTCGTCCGGCGTCCTCATCACTTGCCTCCGCCCGTCCCTGCCGGGTGGAAACATGCCCAATCGATCCATCATTCCGCTTCTCCCTGCTACGCAGGGTGGCTGGGTTCCTGGTGTCGCCTCCGGATGGCTTTACCCTGTCGCCTGACATGCTCGCGTGTATCGTGTCGGCGCTCGCGGATAAGGCCTGAATACTCCCGTTTTCGTTCTGCTGGCGGATGCCGCCGCGTCGATCTGCCTTTCGCAGTGGGCGTGACGACGGAGGCGCGTGCCCCCGGTAGCCGCATGTTCAAGGTGCGCGATACCATTAGACAATTGCTCCAACCCGGCCTGCTTCCCCACTTTCCGCCCCATGCAGAGGCGTCCCGGCCGAGAGCGTCCATGCTCCGGCCGCCCGCTTCGCTGGCGAGGGAGCGATTGCATGAAGACGAAGGGTATCGAGCAAAAGCTGTTCGGACACGGGGGTACCGTGGAAGGTCGCCTATGGCTACGCACAGGCGGTGCAGGGTGGCGACACGGTCGTCGTCCCGGGCCAGCTCAGCCATGACGATGCCGGCAGCCTGATCGGCCCCGCGCCTGTCGATGCACTGGGCAGGAACTGACCCGCGCGGCAATCGGACGCCTCACCGAGCACGTCCCCTGTGCAGCGCGCGCGATGTCTGACGCCGAGCCGCCCCTTCGTCTGAATTCCCTCTGAGCTGTTTTCCATTCCACCAAGGAGAGCTACCCGTGACAAGCGAGACGATCCGCAATCCTCAGACCGACCATCTTCTCACGCCGGAGAATGCAGCTCTCCTCATCATCGACTACCAGCCAGCCCAGGTCTCCTCGATCCGTTCGATGCCGCGTGAGGAACTCCTCTTCAACATCACGGGCGTAGCCAAGGCGGCCATCAATTATGGTGTCCCGATCATCCATTCCACAGCGAACGTCGCTTCCGGCCTCAACAAGCCGCCGATCCAGCAACTGCAGGACATCCTCAGCCACCTACCGACCTACGACCGGACCACGCTCAACGCTTGGGAAGACGTCGACTTCAAGCAGGCGGTCAAGGCGCTTGGGCGCCGCAAGCTCATCATAACCGCGCTGTGGACCGAGGTATGCTTGACCTTTCCCGCGCTCGACGCTCTTCAGGAAGGCTATGAGGTCTATGTCCCCGTGGACGCCGTGGGCGGCACGTCGGTCGCGGCGCACGAGGCGGGTCTGCAACGTGTCGAGCAGGCCGGCGGCAAGATGATTAGCCGCGTCCAGTTGTACTGCGAATTCCAGCGCGACTGGACCCGCAAGGCGACCATCCCCGGCTTCATGGACGTTTTCGAAAGCTTTGACGGGTTCAACCCAGAAAAGGCCAAGGCGGCGCACGCAGCCTGAACAATGGCTGACGTCTGACAGCCCGTTTGAAAAGGGCGTCGTGGTCGGATTGAAAGGTGCCGAGCCGGGTCACCGGCCTGGCTTTGGAGTGCTTTCTCGCCCGATGGCGATTAGTTAGTCCCTATAAATTCGTGCGGTGGTTCAAGAGTCAGTCGTTTGCCGACTTTCAAAACCCAACCGCATGCTCACCACAATGACCCCCAAGGAACAGACGCACCTCGGATAGACCACGTTCGTGTGCGCCGCCAACGGCCTGGCCGGCGCTGGCGCTGGCGCTACAGGCCGTACACCGCCTTCGCGTTCCCGGCGAAGATTGCGCGCCTCTCCGCCTCACTCATTCGGCACTTAAAGGCGTAGCGCGGGTCGTCGCTGTCCCAGTGTGGATAGTCGGTGGCGAAGAGCAGCCGGTCCCAGCCGATCCAATCGATCAGCTTGCGCAAGTGCTCCGGCTCCTCCGGCTCCTCGACCGGCTGGGTGGTGAACCAGAAGTTGGACTTGAGGTAGTCGGACGGCTTGCGCTGCAAGTGCGGCACCTCGGAGCTTAGTGCCTGCCAGTGGCTGTCCATACGCCAGCCGAGGCTTGGCACCCAACCGAAGCCGCCTTCGACGATCACCATCTTCAGTGTCGGGAAGCGTTCCGGCACACCCTCTAGGATGAAGCTCGCCACCATGGCGGCCAGCGACATCGCTACCGCCGAGTGCTCCTCATAGTAGTAGGAGGGCCAACCGCCGGCGGCGACCGAATGCCCGCTTGTGCCCAAGGTGTGCAGGCCGAGCGGAAGGCCATGATGCGCCGCCGCTTCATAGATTGGCCAGTAGCGGCTGCGCCCGAGCGGCTCTTGTGCCCGGGTCACCATCGAAACCTGGACGAAATCTGGATGACCGGCCCAGCGCTCAATCTCCTTCACTGCGGCCTTCGCATCCTCCCCGGGCACGGCAATGGTGCCCTTCAGCCGCTTGTCTTTGGCGGTCCAGTCGTCGTGTTGCCATTCGTTCACCGCGCAGGAAACCGCCTCAGCGAAGCCTGGGACGCGTTCATCCATTCCACGGACCGAGAGCGGCTGCAGCATGCCGTATTCGATTTCATGGAAATCGAGATGCTGAGCCCGCATGAAATCAAGATCGCTGCCCGGTGGCCCGCCGGTTGGCGGCCAGGAATCGCGGCGCGACAAAGCCGGCGCCGATTTCGGATAGGGGTAGGTGCTGGTAAAGGGCTGGCGCAGCCGCAGCCCGTACTCCCGCCGGTGCTGCTGCCAGCGGGGTGACAGCCAGCGGTCGAGCTCTTCCGCCGAGCGCATTGCCGGATGAACGTCGCAATCAACGATGCGCAGCCGCGACTGCGCGGGTTGATCGGGGCGGGGGAGGGTGGTCGCACTCACTGCACGCTCTCCTTCAACCGTGGATAGGTCGCCAACGCATTGTCGCGCAGCACGCGAGGCCGCAGCCGCTCCGGCAGTCCGGGCGGCAGCGCCGCATCCCCATCGAAGCGCCAATGCGGCCAGTCCGTCGAGAACAGCAGCAGGTCGTCGTTGCCGATCATCTCCAGCAGGGCGCCGAGGTCGGTTGGGTCCGGCGGTGCATCGAGCGGCTGGACGGAGATGCGCACATGCTCGCGGAAGAGCGCCGTCGGGTCACGATCTACCCAGGGCACCTCGCGCCGCAGCGCCCGCCATTCCTTGGTGCTGCGCCAGAGGAAGCTGGGCACCCAGCCGATGCCGGCATTTAGCAGTACCACCTTCAGCCCGGGATAACGGTTGAAGACTCCTTCCGAGATCATCGACAGCAGTTGGCTCTGGAAGGTCTGCGCGAAGTTGACGTGGTCCTCGATAAGGTAGGTCGGCCACCCATTGGCGGAGGGGGCGAAGCGGGTGCTGCTGGTCACCTGCAACGCGACGGGCATACCGTGCCGCTCAGCCGCTTCGAAAATCGGCCAGTTCACCCGCCGGCCGAGCAGCGTCTCCGCCGCGCCAAGCACCAGCACCTGCACGAAGCGGCGGTCGCCGGCGCGCCGCTCGATCTCCGCTACCGCCAGGTCTGGGCTTTCAACCGGCACCAGGATACCGGCCCGCAGCCGATCATCCTTGTCCAGCCATTCCCGGGCGATCCAGTCGTTGGTGGCGCGGCAGAGCGCGGCCGCCATGTCGATATTGTGCAGCGCTGGTGCGCCGAACAGCGGGTTGAGGATACCGATGCCGGTCCCAAAAGGCTCCAGCGCCTGCGATCGCAGCTGCTCGACAGTGCCACCCGCCAGGCCCTTTGCGGGCCGCCAGTCGGCACGCGCCGTCAGCGGCGCATTGCGAGGCCAGAGCGAGAAATCGAGATCGTCGAGCCCGCGAGAGGTAATCTCCTCCCGCCAATGGTCGTCGAGATAGGGCAAAAGCGCCATGCAGCCGGGCAATGCTGGGTGCAGGTCGCAGTCGATAGCGCCGCGCGTCTCGGCCGACATGGGCGTCCTCCTCCGCGTGTCGGCTAATCAGACCAGCAGACACGCCGGCCGGGCGCCGCCTTACGGCCCCAGCGTTATTGACAGCAGCATGGGTGCCGGCATGGCCTTCGTCAACTAGAGCGGTTTCCTGCCTGACTGAATCGCTTGTGATCCCGCGAGCGGCAGGGCGGTGATTCACTGGCGCCTCGGCATAAGGGGCGGTGGATATGTCCAAGGCGCTGTCGGTCGACTTGCGGGAGCGCGTGGTGGCGGCGATCGCGGCGGGGTCGTCCTGCCGAGCGGCGGCCGTCCGCTTTGGGGTGAGCGCGGCCAGCGCGGTCCGCTGGGCGGCGCTGGTGCGGGAGGCGGGGTCGGTCGCGCCAGGGCCGCTCGGCGGGGACCGGCGCTCGGCGCAGATCGAGGCGCATGCAGCGCTGATCCTTCGCCTCGTTGACCAGAAGTCGGACATCACGCTGCGGGAGATCCGGGCTGAGCTGGCCAGGGCTGGTGTGTCGGCTGGCATCGGCACGCTGTGGCGGTTCTTCGACCGGCGCGGGATGACGCGTAAAAAAAGACAGCCCACGCCGCGGAGCAGGACCGCCCGGACGTCCTGAGGCGGCGCTGGGCGTGGTTCGATGCGCAGCCTGATCTCGACCCGGACCGGCTGGTGTTCATTGATGAAACCTGGGCCTCGACCAACATGGCCCGCACCCATGGCCGGGCACCCCGGGGCGAGCGGCTGCGGGCCGCCATCCCACACGGCCACTGGCTGACCACGACCTTCGTCGCCGGCTTGCGCAACACCGGCATGGTCGCGCCCATGGTGCTCGACGGGCCGATTAACGGCTCGCTCTTCGTGGACTATGTGGAGCAGGTGCTGGTGCCCGAGCTCCGCCCTGGCGACATCGTCGTGATGGACAACCTCAGCAGCCACAAGGGCGCAGGCGTCAGGGCCGCCATCGAGGCCGCAGGCGCGAGCCTGCTCTACCTCCCGCCCTACAGCCCCGACTTCAACCCAATCGAGCAGGCCTTCGCCAAGCTGAAGGCTGCCCTCCGCGCAGCGGCCGAACGCAGCCTCGACGGCCTGTGGACTGCCATCGGCCGCATCATCGAAACCTTCACGCCAACCGAGTGCGCCAACTACTTCGCCAACGCAGGCTATGATGCAGACTGATGGGAAAACGCTCTAGAAGCACCACGAGCGGCCTTTTCCCTTGACTGGACGGGTGTCGGGCCGGTGCTGTGACAGCAACAATATCAAAGGGAGGATACAACGTCATGCCGCGAAGCATGCCCGCCATCCCGCGCCGCGTCCTGCTGGGCACTACGCTGGCCGCGCCCTGGCCCATCCAGGCACAGGAGGCATTCCCCAATCGCCCGGTGCGGCTGGTTCTGCCCTTTGGCCCCGGCGGCGTCTCCGACACGCTGGCGCGGCTGATCGCGGAGCAGGCGCGGCAGTTGCTTGGCCAAAACGTGGTGATCGACCCGAAACCTGGCTCGAATGGCGTCATAGCGACCGAGCACGTCGCCCGCTCGGCAAAGGATGGCTACACGGTGGGCTACATGGCCTATGGCTCCATGGTTACCGGCCCGGCTCTGGGCCAGCCGTTGAATTACCGGATCGAGGAGTTTCAGCTGCTGACGGCGATTTTTCGGGCCGCACAGGTGCTGGCTGTGGCTAAATCCGTCCCGGCGCACAGCGTGGCGGAGTTAGTCTCGCTGTCGAAAGAGCGACCTGTCGCCTATGGTACGGTCGGGCGTGGCGGGCCCGGCCACATCTTGATGGAGATGTTGGCGGGCGAGACAGGCGGCCGCTTCGAAAACGCAGTTTACCGCACCGAAGCGACAGTGGTGCAAGACATGATTGGTGGCGCCATCCCCGGCTTCATGGGAAGCCTGATGCCGGCGCTGGCTCAGCACCAGGCCGGCGAGATCCGCATTCTGGCAATCACCACGCCCCAGCGCATTGGGGCGCTTCCCGACGTGCCAAGCTTCGCCGAACTCGGACTGCCCGCCCTGACTTTCCTGTACTGTCATGGCTTGGCGGTGCCAGCCGGCACGCCGCGACCAGTGGTGGAGCGGCTGCACGGCGCCTTCGGCGCTGCGATCTTGAGCGAGGCGGTGCGATCGCGCATGACACCCGACATGGCACCCGACGTGACGACCCCGGAGGAGTTCACGGCAAACATTCGGCGGGAGACGGCGGCGCTGTCGAAGGTGATCCGCGAGCGCGGGATCACTGTCGGGTAGGCCGTGTCAGATATCGATAACGATGTAGTTCTCCTCGATGCTCACCGCGACCGTTTCCGCTACATAAGGCCTCTGCACCAGGCTTGCGCCTGGCGCGACTTCGACCGGGTAGTGCCTAATCTTGATCCGCGACGGGTCGCACCAGGACTGGCCGGTGCGGATGTCGAATTCCCAGCCATGCCAGGGACAACGGATAATCTCGCCGGCACGGGAAACCTGAAATTCGCCGGGCCGGTCGGAGGTGAGGAGGCCGGTGATCTCGCCATCGCAGAGGCCGGCGCCCTGATGCGGGCACTGATTAATCAGCGCGAAGAACTCGCCGCTCAGGTTGAAGACGACGATCGGCCGCCCCTTCACGTTCACCAGTTTGCGGCTGCCGGGCGGCAGGTCGGTAACCGCGGCGACGATATGCTTGCTCATTCGGCGGTATTTCCCGTCCCTGGCCCGTCCACGGCGTTTCGCCGGACGCTAACATCCGCGCTCGGCGACCGGCAACGCGGCGTAGGTGTCAGCCACCCTCGAAGGTAATGCCGAGTTTGCGGATCAGGTCGCGCTCGATCGGCACGCGCTTCGCCACCCAGGCGCGGTACTCCTCACCGGTCATATAGAGGGTTGGCATGTCGTAGCGCGCCAGCGCCGCCTGGTGCGCCGGATCGAAGAGCGCCTTGCGGAAGGTATCGTGCAACAGCTGCACCACCGCCGGGTCCATCCCCTTCGGCCCCGCCAGCGCATAGGGCGCGATGCCGCCGATATCGTGGCCGTATTCGCTGATCGCCGGGGCCTCGGGGAAGCGCTTCGGCCGCTCGTTGCCCCAGATCGCCAGGATACGCATTCGCCCCGCGTCGACATGCGGCGCCCAGCCGCTGGAGTCGGCGATGGCATCCACTTGGCCCGAGAGCAGCGCTGTCGTCGTCTCAGCCACGCCACGATAGGGCACGTGCAGCATCTCGGCCCGCTCGGCGGCCAGCAGCTGCGCCATGACGAGGTGCGACAGCCCACCGACGCCCGAACTCCCGAAGGAAATCTTCCCCGGGTTCGCCCGTGCCTCTGCCATCAGCGAGGGCCAGTCACGCCAGCGCGCCTCGCTCCGCACTACCAAGCCTGAGAGATAGCCGGTCAGTGCCAGGATATAGGTGAAGTCGTTCACCGAATCCCAGCTGGCAGACCGCGTCATGAAGGGGTGCGACAGGACGCCGGAATGGATCTGGCCGATCGTATAGCCATCGGGCTTGGCTTGGCCGTGCAGCATTTGCGCGGCGAAGGTGCCGCGCGCGCCGGGACGGTTTTCCACCAGGACCGGCTGGCCCAGCTCTCGCCCCGCGATCTCCGCTAGCACGCGCATCTGGCCATCGGTGGAGCCGCCCGCAGCCCAGGGCACGATCAGCCGGATCGGCCGGTCCGGAAAGCCGGCGGCGTGGCCAAGCGATGGCGCAGCGAGCATCGCGGCGGTGATCGGCCCCAGCCGGCGACGGGTGGGATGCATGGCCTATCCTCCTGCGGCCGCTCTGTCGGCGGCCATCGGAAGGCAGGCTAGGTCGGACGGGCGCCGAAGTTCAATGGCAGAGCCGCCGTGCAGGGCGGCGCTGGATGATTTCGGCCTTCGCAGCAGCCGGTATCGCCCCTAGCCTTCCCGCAAGCCAAAAGAGCCAGGCATCCAGCTGCCAAGCCGGTGGAGGAGGCCAGTCCGGGTGGCGGAAATCTCAGGGTGCGTGGTGCGGGCCCGATGAACCGCGTCCGCATCTTCCGCCGTACCCTGCTGGGCAGTGTCGGAGCCCTCGTTGCGCCGTCGCTGTGCCGCGCCCAGGGCATCAGCGCCCAGGGTAAGGGGCCCAAAGGCTGGCCGGACGGCCGCAGCGTCAGCCTGGTGATCCCGCACCGTGCGCAGCGGCATCCGCGGCCAGGCCTATCACGCGGCGCGGCGGGCCTTCGAGCAGCGGCAGGCGGCGGCGCTGGGCTTGTGGCTGGAGCCCAAGCTTGATGTGTATCGTTACGCCGGTACGTCGGCAAAGTGGCAGGCGACGGCGCCGCCAAACCCGTCGGCGTGCAACTCCGGCTCCACTTGGCTGCAGAGCGGCTGCGCCTTCGGACAGCGGGTCACGAACCGGCAGCCGCTCGGCGGGCTAATCGGGTTCGGCGGCTCGCCCTTCAGCGGCAGGCTGCGCCCGCCGCGTTCCAGCTTCGGATCGGGGACTGGCACCGCGGCGATCAGCGTCTGGGTGTAGGGATGCCGCGGCGCCCGGAACAGCGCCTCGGCCAGCGCGACTTCCATGATCTTGCCGAGATAGAGCACGACGATGCGGTCGCAGACATGCCGTACGACGGCCAAGTCGTGGGCGATGAACAGGTAGGTCAGGCGGAAGCGTTCCTGCAGATCGACCATCAGGTTGATGATCTGTGCCTGGATATTGACGTCGAGCGCAGAGACCGGCTCGTCCGCCACGACTAGGTCGGGCTGCATGGCAAGCGCGCGGGCGATTGAGATCCGCTGCCGCTGGCCGCCGGAGAACTCATGCGGGAACAGCGCGGCAGACCGGGCGGGCAGGTTGACGATATCGAGCAATTCCGCGACCCGGCGCCGTGCCGCGGCCTCGCCGGCGACGATGCCGTGCAGCCGCAGCGGGCCCGCCAGGATGTCGCCAACCGACATTCGCGGGTTGAGCGAGGCGTAGGGGTCCTGGAAAATCATCTGCATCCGCCGGCGCAGCGGCCGGATCGCTGCTTGCGACAATGAGGCGATATCCTGACCGTCGAAGCGGATCGTGCCTGCGGTCGGCTTGTGCAGCCGGGTCACAAGCCGTGCCAGGGTGGACTTGCCGCAGCCGGATTCGCCGACCAATCCCACCGTCTCGCCGCGATGCACGGTCAGGTCGATGCCGTCCACCGCGCGAAGGATGCGCTGCGGGACGAAAAAGCCCTCGCGCGGTAGGGCAAAATGCTTCCTCAGGCCGCTCAGGACCAGCAGCGGTTCCGCCTTCGCCGTTTGCTGGGGCGCCGTGTATGCTGGCCGAGCCGGCACCCGCAGCGTTTCGCCCTGCTGCGTCACCCAGCAGCGCGTCGCGCGATCCGCGTTGATCGGCAGCAATTCGGGATGTTTCGAGCACTTTTCCACGGCAAAGGGGCAGCGGGCGCGGAAGCGACATCCGGTCGGCCACGCGCGTCGGTCTGGCGGCTGACCCTCGATGGTTGTCAGCCGCCGACCGTGTGTCTGGCTGTCGAGCCGCGGCGCGGCATTCAGCAACGCCCAGGTATAGGGGTGCTTCGGGTCGCTCAGCAGGTCCTCGGGCGAGCCTTCCTCCACTACCTCGCCGGCATACATGACCAGCACGCGGGAGCAGATATTGGCGATGACGCCGAGATCGTGGCTGATCAGGATAACCGCCGTGCCCAGGTCGGCATTCAGCCCGCGCAGCAGGTCGAGGATCTGGGCCTGGATCGTCACGTCGAGCGCGGTGGTCGGCTCATCGGCGATCAACAGCGCCGGCTCGTTGGAGAAGCCCATTGCCAGCATCACGCGTTGCCGCATGCCACCCGAGTATTGGTGCGGGTAGCTGCGCACCGCGCGCTCCGGCGCGGTGACGCCCATCCGGCCGAGCAGCGAGATGGCGCGGGTCTGTGCGGCTTCCGGCGTGAAGCGGCCATGCGCGGTCATCGCCTCGACCAGCTGCTTGGCGATGCGCAGCACCGGGTTCAACGAGGTCATCGGATCTTGGAAGACCATGGCGATGTCTCGGCCACGCACCTTACGGATCGCGTCCTCGTCCAAGTGCGCCAGGTCTCGGCCGCGGAAGGTCACCGCGCCGTCCACGATGCGGGCCGGCTCGTCTAGCAGCCGCATGATCGACTTGGCGCAGACGCTCTTGCCCGAGCCGGATTCGCCGACGATACCTAGCGTCTCGCCCGCGTGCAGGTCGAAGCTGACGCCGTCCACGGCGCGGACCGGGCCGGCATCGGTCAGGAACCAGGTTCGCAGGTCGCGGACCTGCAGCAGCACCTCAGCGGTTTCTTGCATGGGGATCCAGCCAGTCGCGCAGGCCGTCGCCGACGAAGTTGAAGCCCATGACCACGGTCAGGATCGCCAGTCCAGGGAAGGTCGCCACCCACCACTGCTGCACGAGTTGCCGCCCTTCGCCGACCATGGCGCCCCATTCGGCGGTCGGCGGGATGGTGCCGAGGCCGAGGAAGGAGAGGCCGGCGAAGACCAGGATGGCGTTGCCGAGGTCGAGCGTTACTAGCACGATTAGCGGCCCGACAGCGTTTGGCAGGATCTGCCGCAGTAGGATATGCGCCGGGCCGAAGCCCACCGATTGCGCCGCTTCAACATACTCGAGGTTGCGCTGCGTCAGCACCAGGCTGCGGGCGAGCCGGGCAAATTTTGGCCACCAGACCACTAGCATGGCGATGCAGGTGTTCACCGTGCCGATGCCAAGCGCCGCGGCGATCGCCATGGCCAAGATGATCGGCGGAAAGCAGAAGACGAGGTCGGTGACGCGCATCATCACCTCCTCCGCCCAGTGTCCCGCATAAGCGGCAATCGCGCCGACCAAGGTGCCGAAGAATGCACCGAGCAGGACGACGGTGAAGCCGACCGAGAGCGATACGCGCGCCCCATAGATCACCCGCGTCATCACGTCCCGGCCTAAGGTGTCGGTGCCGAGCCAGTGTGCGGCGGAGGGTGACTGCAGCCGCGCGCCAACCTCGACGAAATTCGGATCGTAGGGCGTCACCATCGGCGCCGCGACCGCCAGCAAGACCCAGATCAGCACGACGCAGCCGCCGAAGGCCGGCAGGCCGTAACGCCGCCGCCATCGCTGTGCCGGTGTGGCGACTGGAGGCAGGGCAGGGGTCCTCATGTCTTCGCCACCCGCGGGTCGAGCAGGGCGTAGGACAAGTCGACGACGATGTTCACGAAGACGAAGACGATCGCCACGATCATGGTGATGCCCATGATGGCGGGGAAGTCGAGCGCCACGGCACTCTGGTAGGTGTAGCGGCCGAGGCCGGGCCAGGAGAAGACGGTCTCCGTCAGCACCGCGCCCGACAGCAGGTTGGCATAGGCGAGGCCGCCGAGGGTCACCACCGGCAGCATCGCGTTCGGCGCCGCATGACCCAGGACAACGATGCGCTGGCGCAATCCCTTGGCACGGGCAACGCGGACATAATCCTGCGAAAGCGCCTCCAGCATTGCCGCGCGGGTAGTCCGGGTGATTAGGCCGAGTGTCGCGCTGGCAAGCACTATCGAAGGCAGCACCAGATGCGCCACGGCGTCGTGGAGGGTTTCCCAATCCCCGGCGAGGATGGTGTCCACCAGCAACAGGCCGGTGACACGGTCGGGCGGGAAGGCGACTGGGTCGAGCTGGCCCGGTCCCGGCGCGATGTCGAGCCAGCCGTAGAAGATCGCCAGCATGATAAAGGCGAGCCAGAAGGTCGGAGCCGAGACGCCGATCAGCGACACGACGCGGGCGATGTTGTCGATCCAACTGTCCCGCCGCACCGCGGCGATGACGCCGAGCGGAAGGCCAACGAGCAGCGACAGCAAGAAGGCGACCGAGGCAAGCTCGACCGTCGCCGGCGCATATTCCGCGATATCCGCCAGCACTGGCCGACGCGAAACCAGCGACGTCCCGAGGTCCCCGTGCAGCAGGCCTTTCAAAAAAATCCAGTACCGGTCCCAAATCGGCAGATCGAGGCCCCATTTCTGGCGGAACTCGGCAACGGTGGCTGGGTCGGACGCCGCCATGTCGCCGAGCTGCGACAGCACCGGGTCGCCCGGGCGGTATTGGCAATCAGAAAGATCGCCAATGTCGCCAGCAGCACCATGACGGCGGCGGTGACCAGCCGCGTCGCGACGTATCGGATCATCCGGCGGGTTTCGCACCGTCCAGTTCCGCCATCCAGCCCGCCGCCGTCAGGCGCAGCCCGGCGACGGACTTGCGGACCGCGAGGCACCGTCAAGTTGAGCGGACTTGGCGAGCCGGTCCGGGTCAGGTAGGCAGCCGAAATGAGCTCTCCGGCCGCCAAGTCCCCCTATTCTGGCCATCGCTTCCCGGCCGAGGTGATCAGCCAGGCGGTCTGGCTGTATTTTCGTTTTCCGCTCAGCCTTCGGATGGTCGAAGACATGCTGGCAGCACGTGGCATCGTGGTCAGCTATGAAACCGTGCGGCAATGGGCGCTCAAATTCGGCCAGGAGTTCGCCAATCAGATCTGGCGGCGGCTGCCCCGCGCCGGCGACAAATGGCATCTTGATGAGGTCGTCATCAAGATTGCCGGGGTGAAGCATTGGCTCTGGCGTGCTGTGGATCAGACCGGGATGGTGCTCGACGTGCTGGTCCAAAACCGACGCGACAAGCGTGCCGCCAAGCGCCTGCTGCGCAAGCTGCTGAAGCGGCAGTGCCGGGCGCCTCGCGTCATGATTACTGACAAACTCCCGAGCTACGGAGCGGCCAAGCGGGAGGTGATGCCCGGTGTCGAGCACCGCCAGCACAAAGGCCTGAACAATAGGGCCGAGAATTCACACCAGCCAACGCGACGAAGAGAGCGACAGATGAAACGCTTCAAGTCAGCGCGGCAGGCACAGCGTTTTCTCTCTGCCCACGATCAGATCGCCAACCTCTTCCATCTCCACCGCGACCACGTCACTGCCAGTGAGTATCGCGCTGCAAGGCTGCGTGCGTTCGAAGTGTGGGCCGATATCAGCGGGGCCGCTGCGGCAGCTTGACTGTCGACTGGTGACCGCCGTGACCGGCCAGCTTGCTCGCCCAAAGGCCAGCAACTTGACGGTGCCGGTCACCTCCATCACCACCCGTGCCTGGGCTCAGGTCAAACTCTAGGGCGGCTGGTATCAGGCCATCTATGCAACAGAGCCGATTTGCTTCGACAATATGCCAATTCGTTCCGCACTGAGCGTATAAAGCCAGGCTGTTAAATCGATCTGAGGTAGTGCTAGCCTCCCTAACAGTGTCTACTTCGTTTGGCGCCTGCACCTTAGCAGTGTGCAGCGGGGAGTAGTCCCAAAGGGGAGGATTCCGCGTGGCCTTTGACCCGACCAACTACACCTTCACCAAACTTACGCAGTTCGGCGACTATGATCCGCCTACTCTCTATGACATCAACAACAAAGGCGAAATCATCGGCGAAACTGGAGTAAAAGGCATTCTGCTGCGCAATGGTGTCGTGACTGACGTGATCGTGCCCGGAGCAATTCGCACCATCCCGCAGGGGATCAACGACAAGGGCGACATTGTCGGCACCTATACCGATCCAGACTTCTCGCTCCATGGTTTCCTATACAGCCAGGGCGACTACACGCAGCTGGACATTCCTGGCGCTGGCCGCACGGATGTCACGGGCATCAACAACCGCGGCCAGATTGTAGCCTTCGCCGCCGATGGCGGCACGGCGACCGAACCCGGCGGCTACATCTACGAAAAGGGCGAATGGAGCAAGATCGAGGTCACCAATGACCCCGACGCCTTTCTCGTTCCCGATGGCATCAACAACCGTGGGGTCATCGTCGGATCAACCAGCAACGAAGCCTTTGTGCTCGAGGGCGGCCAACTGACCTTGGTCGACAATCCGCTGTCCGAGTTTTACATCGATTTCAGGGACATCAATAACCAGGGCCAAGTCGCTGGCACCCTCGCGCCATTCGCGCGCTCCAGTTCTGGCTTCGTCTACGACGAAGGTGGGGTCACGACGATTGGCCCGCCTCGGCCGACCGACCGGCCAACGCAATGGACCATCAACGGCATCAACGATGCCGGTGCCCTCGTCGGAAACTTCGACAATAGGTTCAGAGACGAACAGGGAGACCCCACCGGCAACTATGCCTTCATAGCCACGCCCAAGGTCGCCCAGCCACCAAAGCCGGCCCAGCCGGCCGTAGACTGGAACGAGCTGGCTGCACGGGTGGAGGCCAACTTCGCGGCCACTGGCAAGTGGTTCATCCCTGACGACATCAGAGTGCCAGAGCCAGCCGAACCCGCCGTGGACTGGAACGCCTTGGCGGCTCAGGTCGAAGCGAATTTCGCCGCCACCGGGAAGTGGTTCCTCTAGGCTCCGGCATCGATCAGGCCCATCCGCGTAGAATGGCGCTTCGAGACCCGTCAGGTCGATCTGATTGGGCAGGGTTTCGACGCCGCCATCGGCAGCGGCATGGAACTGGCGCCAGGCGTGGTGGCTCAGCAACTCGCGCCGCTGCATGTCATCGCAGTGGCTTCGCCGGAGTATTTGCAAGGTCGCCAGCCGCCGCAGGAACCACACGAGCTAGCAGACATGGATGGAGTCTCGATGCGCTCGGCGCTCACCGGACGCCTACGCGTCTGGAGGATGCGTAATCGCGAAGGGGTGGAAGCCACACTGCAGCACAAAGCGCGCCTGATGGCCGACGAGCCCGAGGCGATCTGCCGTGCGGTCCTGATGGGATTAGGAGTGGTAATGATCTCCATGACAAGCGTGGAACGTCATCTGCAAAGCGGCGCGCTCCAGCGCCTGCTGCCGGATTGGTATGCTGACCTCGGTGCCGTATCCCTCTACTTCCCCAGCCAAAAACTGCTGCGCGCCAAAACCCGCGCCTTCGTCGATTATGTCACCGCCGCGTTTCGCAAACAGAATTTGGCGCGGCGATTTTCAGCGGAAGGCTGACGGAGGGGAAGGACAGGACAGATTGCGGCTTTCAGCGGTGAGCAGCGTCCGCACCGACACTCAGGCAAGGAAGACCGGCAAACACGTCCTAAATTCGGCGGTTCGAAGAGGCATTCCACGACCGCTCGTGGCGCAACGATGACTCGACGTTTGCAGTTCCCGATGTCCGCTTGCGGCTGAGCGGCGTCCAGACCTAACTAACCGTCGTGGGCGCAAAGCAGTCGATCCAGCCACTTCCGAGCATATGCCTACACCGTCTCCGAACCTGACCTTATCCGGCGAAGGTTCTGAGCTTGAAAGGGCTAGATGCAAGCCGTAACCTATGGGAACCCATCAGGTTGTTGGATAAGGCGCGATATGGAAAAAGCGGACGATTAAGCGTGAGGCCGACGCGACCGTCATTGACGATGATGGGACACCCGCCCGATGTGTCACCCATTCTCTGCGAATATAGGACGTAAGCATTCAAATGACTGTCTCGTTGCTCACTCGCGCCGTGATTAATCATCTTCCGCTAAGCGCGTTCGCCAATCTTCTTTATCGTTCGGAACTTCCTGACTCTTGGTAGATCACACGCGGCAGTTCGGAGCTTCGTGTCGGTGAAAGCCCGCTTTGCGAACAGCCTTTCGGTAAACCGTTCCGCTATTCGGGCTTGACGCCAGCCTCGCGGGCGATGCGGCCCCAGGTGGCGACCTCCTCCTCCACCTGGCGGGCGAAGTCGGTAGCTGGCCCGCCGGCCGGAGTGATGCCCTGCGACTGCAGCCGGTCGGCGACTGCGGGACTCCTGACCACACGCGACATCGAGGCGTTGATAAAGGCGACAAGCTCAGGCGGCATGCCCGCGGGCCCGAAGGCAGCGTACCAGTTGACGGCCGTCAGCCCACGATAGGTTTCGCTCATCAAGGGGACGTCCGGGAGCACTGGCGAGCGCTCCAGCCCGCCGATTGCGACGGGGACCATACGCCCTTCTGAGATGTGCGGGAGCGAGTTGACCAGGTTGTTGATCATGGCCTGCACCTCACCGCTCAGCAGCGCCGTGGTGGCTGGGGCGGCGCCGCCGTAGGCAACATGCGAAATGTTGATTCCGGCCATGGCTTTCAGTCGCTCCATGGCGAGGTGGTTGTTCGTGCCATGCCCTGCGGAGGAATAGTTGAAAGCGCCTGGCTGCTCTCGCACGCGGGCCACGAACTCGGGCAGCGTCCGAACGCGAAGCGAGGGGTGCACCACGAGCAAGAAGGGACCATCGGCGAGGCGGACGATAGGCGTGAAGTCGCGGACCGTGTCGAAAGGCAAGCTGCGCAGCACCGCCGGGTTGATGACGTGCGAGTTCGCGGTCACCAGCAGAGTGTGCCCATCGGGGGTGGCGCGCGCTACAACGGCGCTGCCTGTGCTACCGCCAGCTCCGGGACGGTTCTCCACGACGACTGGCTGCCGCCATTCCGTCTCCAGCTCGGCGGCGACGGACCGGGCGATCGCGTCGGTCGGCCCGCCCGCAGCGAAGGGCATGACGACCCGGACGGGACGAGTAGGGAAGGAGGTCTGAGCCGTGACGGCCTTCGGTGCGAGCAGAAGCGGCGCAGCCAGCGCCAGAGGCAGCAGGGTTCGTCGCGTACAGGTCATTGGCGTCATCCCAAACAGTTCTGGCGGCAGGGTGCCATGACCGCTTCGATCCGCGCCACAGGCTCCACCTCGAGTGGCGCTCGCAGGTTGGAAGCCGGGGCGAGCTGCACCTGGCGAACCGGCCGATATCCAAGCCACCTTCCCCCTCTCGCACGTCGAGAGCAGCTGTGTTCCGCCCCACCGGTCTGCCCTCGCGCGGTTGACGGAATCAAGCCGGGCCGACACGCTGACCCTCGAGAGGGAGAGACGTCATGCCTAATCGCCGCGCCTTGCTTGCCGCGCTGCTTGCTGCCCCGGCCGCCACCCGCGCGCAGGGCACCTGGCCCGCGCGGAGCGTGACGGTCGTGGTGCCATGGGCGGCCGGAGGCTCAACCGACTTCCTCGCCCGCGTGCTGTGCCAGCGACTGTCCTCCGACCTCGGCCAATCCTTTGTCGTGGAGAACCGGCCCGGTGCAGCTGGGACAGTCGGCCACGCCGCCGTGTCCCGCGCGAGGCCGGACGGCCACACATTGCTGATCGGTGCCAACGGCACCTACGCCATGGCGCCGCACCTCTACGACAACCTTGGCTACGACACGTTGACGGGCTTCGCGCCGGTCGGGCTGCTCGCCCGCACGCCTATCTTCTTCGGCGCGAACCCGCGTCTGGTGCCCGGCGGAATGGCGGAGTTCATCGCACGCGCGAAGGTCGAGCCGGGCAAGGTTGCCTATGCTTCGTCCGGCGCCGGCTCGTCGGCGCATCTCGCGGCGGAGCTGTTGGCCATCATGGCGGGCGTGGAGCTGCTGCACGTGCCCTACCGCGGCGGCGGGCCCGCGGCCCAGGCGCTGGTGGCGGGGGAGGTTGCGATGGGCCCGACCGATGCGCCGACCGCGCTGCCACTGATGCGCGGCGGGCAGATCAAGGCGCTTGGCGTCGGCAATCCCGCGAGAACGGCCCAAGCGGCAGAGGTGCCGACTGTGGCCGAGGCGCTGCCTGAACTCGCCGGGTTCGAGTGCGCCGCCGAGTTCTGCATGCTCGCGCCGCCTGGTACGTCAACCGAGATCATCTCCCGGCTGCATGGTGCTGTCCTCACCTCGCTCCGTCATCCGGAGGTAATCGGGCGCCTCAATGAAGGGGCGATGGAGCCGATCGGAGCGCTCCCAGAAGCGTGGGAGCCCTATCTTCGCCGCGAGCTGGAGAAATGGGGTAGCGTGATCCGCACGCGCGGCATCCGCATAGGCTGAAACGCCGTCCAACGCCGCCTGCACGGTAATCTGCTGTGAATTCGGCAGCGCCAGCGGGTGCGGGGCTGCCGCACGGTTCCACACGGTACGGTACCTTAAGCAGCCTTCGTGTGGGCGGTCGTGTCAGCACCGCCAGACGCAGCTGCTTCATCACTCGCCAGCACTCGTGCCAGCGGAACCACGATCTCGAAAACAAGCCCACCCGGTTCCCAGCGTCGCACCACGGATCCACCCAGCTGGCCGCGCACCGTGTTCTCGACCACCCGCGTGCCGAAGCCTCGATGCCCCGGGGCACCGGCGACGGCAGGCCCGCCTGTTTCGGCCCAGTGCAGGCGCAGCAGCCCGTCTTCACCCTCCCTGCGGCCCGCCCGCCAACCCACCTCAACGCGCCCGTCGGGGACGGAAAGCGCGCCGTATTTCGCTGCGTTGGTGGCCAACTCGTGCAGCACCATGGCGAGCGGCTGTACTGCCGAGGTAGCGAGCGTGATCGGCGGCCCATCCAGGGACACCGTCGACCTCACTTCTCCGATGCCCGGCGAGCAGTAGGCGGCCAACTCCCGCTCTGCGACGACGCGCAAATCGGTGCCCGACCAACCTCCCTCCGCAAGCAGCGAATGCACGCGCGCGAGCCCGGCGATCCGTGCCTCGGCAGCGGCGAACGCCCCTGGCCTGTCCCGAGGGGTGAGCCGCAGCACCGACTGCACCACGGCAAGGACGTTCTTCGAACGATGGTCCACCTCGCGCATGAGGAGGTGCTGGCGCGCCTCGGCCGCCTTCCGCGCCGAGACGTCACGCATGATGACGGTGAGAAAGCTCCGGTCCTCGGCATCTCGCCATTTGGCGATGGAGAGATCGAGCGGCACGGTCGAGCCGTCTTTTCGCCGCCCCTCAACCTCGCGCACGGCACCATTGGCGTTCTGCTCGATGGTCCGAGAGAAGGTTGCGAAGCAGGTGCCGTGACCCGTTTCCACGAGCCTGGCCATGCTGGTCCCGATGACTTCTGACGCGGCATAGCCAAAGGTCACCTTGGCGGCACGGTTGAAGGAGAGCACCGTCCCGCCCTCGTCGGTCACCACGATGGCGTCCGCAGCCGTGTCCAGAACCGCACGCAGCCGCGCTTCCCCGACCGCCACCGCTCGCGCCCGCTCCCGCAGTGCCATGTGCGCGTGCAACACTGCCGCGCGAAGCCGTTCGAACTCGAGCACGCGCACCCGCGGTCCCTGCGGCACGATCTCGGCGGCACCGCCGCTCGCGGCGACGCGCTCGGCCTTCTGGGTCAGCCAGTCCACCGGCCGGAGCACCCGCCTGGCGATCCGGATGGCGACGGCGAGGGCGATGCCAAGCGCGCCCAAGGCTCCGAACGCCAGCGTGGCGAGCGGATTGGATAGGCTCGCGTGATAGGTGGACAGCGGCTCGGCGACGGTGACGAACCATCCAGGCGTGCCCGACACACGCCGGAAGGCGGTGACCACCTCGACGCCGGACCGGTTGGGGCCTCGCAGGATGCCAGACTCGCCACGGTTCACGCCCTCGGTCACCCATCCACGGACCGCTTGGCCAACGAAACTCTCGGGCTCGGCGGATCGGGCCATGATCCGCCCGGTCCCGTCCATGAGCGATGCGTAGCCATTGCCACGAAAGGTCTGCCCGGACAGCATACGCGAGATCCTGTCGGCCTCCAGCGCGGCTCCGATGGCGAACACAATCTGCTCCTGGCGAACAACTGGGACGTAGACCGGTGCCACCCATCGCCCGGTCACCTGCCCCTTCACGAGACCGCCGACCGCGGGGCGGCCGGTATCGAGGACGCGCCGCACCACTTCCGCCGATTCCCTTGGACGCCAATCTGGGATCCCGTCGCTTATGGGGAAGTGGGTGTGCAGCAGAAGGGACAGGTCTGGTGCCACGAGAACGATGCGAGTGTTGAGCATGGTGGCTAACTGCCGTGCCCGCTCGTGGAACGCGACCAGGTCGCCTTTCCCGTCAAGGCTACGCGCGGTCGCCAAGGTGGCAAGGGCCAAGGTGTGGGATGCGACCTCAGCCTCGACGGCGCTCGCCAGCGCCTTGGCAGTGCCCTCCAACCGATCGTCAAAAGCTTGGCGGTAGCTGCTGGCCCCGGCCCACACCGCGATGGCACCGACGGCGAAAGCCGGAATGAGCGCCGCGACCACCAGGGCGACGATATGCGCCCGAAGGCCGTGCATCTTGGTCGCGGTCGCTGCTGGTGCCTGCATGCTGGTACTGTATGGCTTCATAGATGAGCTAATACTCTACCAAAAGGCGACAGACTGCAAATGAAGTTGCAAAATCAAAACACTTGATCTTGCAATCACGAGCTTTATCCTGTACCTTCGTCTTCGTTCTCCGGTTTCTCGGCCATCGTACCGACCTTCATGCCAACGAGCGTCTGAGGCTTGGCCGCGCTTGGCGCATCACGGTTCGTCAGGCCCTGGTCCGACAGCGAGGCGCCACCGCATGGGCCCACACATGGCCGCGGCTCCGCCTTGGTCGTCTCATGGACGATGCGCTGCAGATCCTCATCGCTGCTGCTCTCAGGAAGGCCCGCAGCGCTGCGTCCGACTATCTTGCTAGCGGCACGCTCTTCCAGGCCTTCCAAGCGGCTCCACGGCGCTCCAGCCGCTGGCGTAGGCCACGCTCGATCACTTCGTCTTTTCGAGAGGCCCAAGGGAGCAGATCACCAGCAACGCGTGTCTTTGGTGCATTGCGCTTGCGGGGGCTGCTCTGATGGGCTCGGCTCTAGGGTCGGCTTGGGAGCGGGACCGTGTGATGGCGGTGCGGGGTCATCGAGGTGGGCCGCTGGCGCGGTACAACGTCCGGGACTGGGCGGCGTATGACCGTGCGCTCTTGCGACGCTGGTCCTGACCCTCGAAACCGGTCCACTTGGAGCACAAATTTTTCGGGCACTCTGATCCCAAGGAGGGGTCGTGCCTGGAAGCAGAAGCGGTACACGGACGAACAGATCGCCTTCGCCCTGAGGCAGACGGAGACAACGTCTGGTGAGACCCAGACCTTGATATCGCCCTGGCGCACGAGCGAGCGGTCGTAGGCGGCCCAGTCCCGCGCCCCACACCTCGCCCGCGGCCCACTTCGACGACCCCGCATCGATATTTACCCCATTCTGTTCCTACCCCCACCCCGGAGCCGAGCCCACCAGGGCAGCTCCCATAAGTGAGATGCACCAAAGGCCTCTCAGACCTCACAGACGTGCAACAGTGTGCTTATATGCGGGGCATGAAGACGACTCGGTCCCCCAAGCCCGCCGCTCGCTCCAGCCGAACGGTTGCTGCCAAGGCAACGGCCAAGCGTGCAACGGCGAAGAAGGTCGCGCCGAAGACTGGAAGCGGCGTGGTCGTTCGCAAGCGCGCCAGCATGGGCGGCACGGTCCGAGCCTCCGTGTCCGCCCGCGCCGAGCTGGCCAGCCTACTCGACCGCATTCATCGCAACATCGACGAGACCGAGGCGCTGTTGGCGGACTGACGGTCGGTGGCTATCTGGGACGATCTGAAGGCCGTCGCGCTGGCGGTGCACCGCCTCACCGAGGCGGAAAAGAAGCTGGCCGAGCTCGCGGCGGAGAACAAGACCGCTATCAAGGAGCTACGCGGCCAAATGCAGGAGTTGCGCGAGCGCCAGATCCGGATCGAGGCGAAGCTTGAGAGCCTGGACGAGGTGGTCACCACCAAGGCACAGGGAAGTGCGGCGATGGCGGTCGCGCAGGCGCTGGGTCCAATTATGGAGCGCCTGGCCCGGTTGGAGAGCCAGCCGCCTTTGCCACCGCGACTACTCCCGCCGGGCGGCTGATCTGTCGGGCGGCATGCGCAGGATCCGAGTGCTGTTGTGCTGGACGGCCACCGAGGAAACTGGTGATCTCCGCAACCCTGAGGAACTGGGCGCCGAGTGCACCCAGACGGACCCCCGCTGTGCGATCCAGGCCACGGCTGTCCGGCGGACTTCCGGCGCGAGGACGGTCGCTTGGTGCCGGTCTTCCCGGATCTCTTGCAGGTGACCGACGCCAATTGGGAGGCGCTGGAGTGGGTTCGCTCGCTGCGCTGGTACGTCGAGTTCTGAGACATCGATTGGATGCTCCGGATGCTGCACAGCTACGTCATCAGCCGCCGGACCAGTCGTGGGTCATCCTTTATTGGACACGTTACACGCCCAAGCCCGTACAATCATGGCTCTTTCACTTTGCGGATAAGTCGCTTCAGCAGATATTGGATAAGGGATGTTGTGGAGTTGACTAGGCTCGCTACGAGCTCATCAAACAAACAAACTATAGCCTAAAATTGCCCTGGTCGTAATAGATTTGACAATGTCGCAAGTGATGGTGGGCTTGTTCTTATTTTATAGATCATTCTTTTCGTACGGCTCCATGCCTCGTTGTAGAAGCCAGCTAAAGCTGAGCGAACTGCGCATCACCAGCTATCAATATATTTCAGGTTTCTTCATTTGATCAGCCTAATCTTTCGTCAATGTGGCCGCCCCGCGACTGTCTCTCTAGCCGACCGACGGAGATGGTTGCACACTCTTGAGTGTCCGTCCGGGATCATATTGTTCTTCGGCATAGCCTTCGCAGCATGAG
>NZ_JCACHA010000564.1:0-22487 GCF_059503625.1 Skermanella sp. | reverse complement strand
TATTTCAGGGTCACTCCCAGATCCGACTTGATGCGGTCGTTGCGGACTTTCTTGTTGTCGGCATAGAAGCTGGCCGCCATCGGCGACAGCTCGGCCTGCTCGAACGGCACCAGGGGAGGAGGCTCGACGCCCAGCAACTCGCAGGCATAGGCCGTAACCTCGTGGCCGGCTACCGGGTTGTCGTCGCACAGGTTGTAGGCCGCACCCGGATCGGGTTTCTCGACCGAGGCCCGCAGGACGCGCGCGATGTCCTCGACATGGATGCGGCTGAAGACCTGCCCCGGCTTGTCGATTCGGCGCGCCGTGCCGGAGCGCACCGCGTCGAAGGCGCTCCGGCCAGGACCGTAGATACCGGCAAGGCGGAAAAGGTGGACGGGAACGCCGCGCTGGCGCCACAGGGCCAGCCAGGCGTCCTCGGCTGCCGCCCGCTGCTTCTGCCGCCGCCCCGTGGGTTGGAGGGGCGTCGTTTCATCGACCCAAGCGCCGTCGTGATCGCCGTATACTCCGGTGGTCGAGAGATAGCCGACCCACTGGAGACCGGGCATCAGCGCCGCGATGTCGCCGCCGTGGTGGTCCAGCACGGGGTCGCCCTCCGCATCGGGGGGTACTGCGGTCAGCAGATGGGTCGTTCCCGCCAGCGCCGCGTTGGCATCGTCGAGCGGACGTACCCGGTCGAACAGGAAAGTCTCGATGCCCTTGGCTCGTAACGCCGCCGCCTTCTCCGGGCCACGCGTGGTTCCGGCAATGCGCCAGCCTTCGGGACCGACCAGATCGACGAAGGCCAGAGGGCTGAAGCCGAGCCCGAAGCAGAACAGACGGGGCACGGATGATGGCTGCATGATGTTGGCCTTGCGCTCGGGAACTTCAGGGCCGAATTTAGGAGCCACCATGACCAGAAACAATGTCCACCGGGCTTTCGCCCGCTCCATTCCGGCGGCCCTTATTCCGGCGGCCCTTGCCCTCTCGCTGCTCGCGGCCGGAACCGCCGGAGCCGCCGACCGCAAGCACCCGGCCAATCCCCAGCCCCAGGCGGCCCCCGCCGACCGGGAGGCGGTCAACCATGCGAGGGAGTCGACCGCCTGCCTCAAGCTTGCCGAGCGGGCGCCGGACGCCGCGTTCGACAGCGCCCTGACCTGGGAGGACCGTGGCGGCGGCGACATGGCCCGGCTGTGTCAGGCGATGGCGCTGTTCCACCAGGGTCAGTTCCAGGCCGCGGCGACGCGGCTGGAAGACCTCGTCCCGACGCTGGGGTCCAACACGGCGGAGGGAGCGGCCAGCCTGTTCGCCCGCGCCGGCTGGGCATGGCTGCGCGCCGGCAATTCCGACCGGGCCGAGCGTGCCTACGGAGCGGCGCTGGAACGCACTCCCCAGGACCCCGAACTGCTGATCGACCGCGCCTTTGCCCGGGCGGAAGCCCAGCGCTACCAGGATGCGGTGGAAGACTTGAACCGGGCCATCGCGATCGCGCCGAACAGTGCCGAACCGTATGTCTACCGGGCCGGCGCCTACCGGTCTCTGGGCAAGCAGGACAAGGCGATGGAGGATGTCCAGCGCGCGCTGGCGCTGGAGCCTTCCAATCCCGAAGCGCTGCTGCTGCGCGGCAACCTGCGGGCGGCGGGCGGCAATCAGGACGGAGCGCGGGCCGACTGGCAGTTGGTGACCAAAGTCGATCCCGACACCGCCAATGCCCGCGCCGCTTCCGACAACCTCAAGCGGCTTCAGACCGGACAGGTCGCCAAATAAGCCGGAAGCTGTCGCAGTTTAACGAATTCTGGTGAATCCGGAGGCTACACCGGACGGGCGAACAGCAAAGAGGATCGCCCTGATGGAAGCCGACTATCAAGAGGCCTTGAACGGACGGCTGCGCGAAGTGGCGCAGGCAGCCCAGTCGGTCCACGGTTTCATCAACGAACATGCCGGCGCCCTGCTCTACCAGTTCGCCCGCTTCATCGCCCCGGTACCGACCGTGGTCGAACTCGGCTCATGGCGCGGCCGGTCGACGATCTGGCTGGCGGCAGGCATATTGGATCGCGGCGAAGGCCAAGTCCATGCGGTCGACACCTGGCAAGGCACCCCGCACGAGCCGGAACACCAGAGCCTGCTTGCGGAGTACGGACCGGACGACCTGTTCAACGAGTTCTGGGGCAACATCATGAGCGCCGGCTTGGCCGATCAGGTCGAACCGGTGCGCTCGCCAACAGTCGAAGCCGCCCGGGGGTGGCCGGGGGACCGGCAGATCGGCCTGCTGTTCATCGATGCCGACCATAACTATGAAGCGGTCCGCCGCGATTTCGAGTTCTGGTCGCCCTTCGTGGCGCCCGGCGGCTACATCGTGTTCGACGACGTGCCGGACTGGCAAGGTCCGACCCGCCTGATCACCGAACTGCCGAAGTGGTTCCGCTTCCTGAACGCCAAGCACAACCTGATGGCTTTCCAGCGCATTCCCGGATAACCCGCTCCCACCCCTGCCCTGCCCCTGCCGGCGGCTCGTTCCTAGACTGCCGGCTCGCGCTCGCGGCAGCCCTCGAAGATGTCTTCCATGATCCGGCGCAGGTCGTATTGCTGGCGCCAGTCCGGATAATCGCGCTGGAATGCCCGGATGTCGCTGATCCACCAGATATGGTCGCCGACGCGGTTGCCGTCCTGATAGCCGACATTCATCGGCCGGCCCGCCAGTTCCTCGCAGATCCGGATCGCCTCCAGCATGGAGCAGTTGGAGAACCGGCCGCCGCCCATGTTGTAGACGGCACCCGAGCGCGGCGCCTGGAAAACCTCCCAGAACGCCGACACCAGGTCGTGGGAATGGATGTTGTCGCGGACCTGCTTGCCCTTGTAGCCGAACACCGTGTAGCGGTTGCCGCTGACCGCGCATTTCATCAGGTACGACAGGAAGCCGTGGAGTTCGGC
This sequence comes from Skermanella sp., assembly GCF_059503625.1. Taxonomy (NCBI): domain Bacteria; kingdom Pseudomonadati; phylum Pseudomonadota; class Alphaproteobacteria; order Rhodospirillales; family Azospirillaceae; genus Skermanella; species Skermanella sp. The sequence continues at coordinate 19,580 of NZ_JCACHA010000564.1, read as the reverse complement.
CCCGGAATGGCCGGGACCGGTCAGGCAACCGCCCCGGAAGACGGCTGTCTTCATGCCGAAGTAGCGGCCGTATTCCTGCACCAGCACGTCGGCCGCGACCTTGGAGGCTCCGAACAGGCTGTGCAGGGTCTGGTCGATGCTCATGGCTTCGGGGATGCCGTGGGCGGCCCAGGGATGGTCGGGCGACAGCTCCCAGCGGGTTTCCAGCTCGACCAGCGGCAGGGCGTTGGGGGTGTCGCCATAGACCTTGTTGGTGCTGGTGAAGATGAACACGGCCCCCTCGGCGAAGCGGCGCGTCGCTTCCAGCAGGTTGAGGGTACCGTTGGCATTGGTGGTGAAATCGGTCACCGGCTCGCGCGCGGCCCAGTCGTGGGACGGCTGCGCCGCCGTGTGGATCACCGCCGCGATGTCCTTGCCGTAGCGCTGGAAGATGGCGTCGATCGCGGCGGCGTCCCGGATATCCACCGGTTCATGCCGGTACGACGGGAAATCGCGGCACAGCCGCTCGCAAGCCCATCTGGTGCTGGCGCCCTCGCCGAAGAAATATTGCCGCATGTCGTTGTCGATGCCGACGACGTCCATGCCTTTACCGGTGAAGAAGCGCACGGCCTCCGCACCGATCAGGCCGGCGGACCCGGTTACGATGACAATCGACATGACCGCGATTCCTTGAGCAGCTCGAGGGGATACGGGCGATTACAAACCCGCTTTCGCAAAGTTTTGGTTAATCCTCGGCCACCAGCTGCTCCAGTCCCTGGCGGCGCGGGCCGTCGCGCACCTGCGTCAGCAGTTCGACCAGCCTGTCTCCCATGGGGCCGAGATGGTAGCTCTTCACCACCTCCCCGTAGGCGCGCTCCGCGATCGACCGGCGCAGTCCGGCGTCAAGGATCAGCGTACCCATCCGCCGCATGTAGCCGGCGATATCCTGGGCCAGCATGCCGCTCTCGCCGTCGCGGATGATATGCTCGACCTCGCCGACCGGAGTCCCGAGCACGGCCACCTTCATGGCCATGTATTCGAACATCTTGGTCGGGCTCTTGCAGTGGTTGAACGGGCTGTCGGACAGCGGGAGCAGGCCGATATCGCAGCCGGCGAGCAAGGCGGGCGCGTCGGCCGGGTCGATCCGCTCGCGAAGCACGAGATTGCCGAGATGGGCATACTTGGTGCCGATGACATGCTTGAACTCTCCCCAAGCGTCGCCGAACCCGATGATCGTCAGGCGCGCGAGATCGCGGATCGACGACGGCAGCGCCGCGAAGGCATCCACCGCCATCATCACGTCGGATACGATCTGGGGTCCCCACAGATCGCCCAGCCAGATCAGCTCCACCGGATCGCCGGGCTGCCGCTCCGGCCGGGCCTGCTCCCTCAGCGATGCGTTGAACACCGACAGGTCGGTGCCGGTCGGGATCAGCTCGCAGTTCTCGTTGAACTGCTTCATGATCTCGATAAGCCGGCGGCTCGAACAGATGCACAGCTCGGAGTTCTTCGCCATATCGGCCGTGGCCGGGAAAGGGCCGACGCCGGGGAAGAACCGCGAGATGCGCGGCAGGAAATGCGACTGGAAATCGAAGTCGTCATAGTCCAGCACGACCGGATTGCCGTTCGCGCCGGCCGCGATCGCGACGGACAGGCTGTGATACGAGACCTTCTGCATGTAGAAGATCGCGGTCGGATTGACCTTGAGGATGTCGGCGCCCAAAGCGGCGATGCGAAGCTTGGTCTGCTCGTCCATCCTGTAGGCTGCCGACCCCTGTCCCGGTGCGCCCAGATGGTCGAAGAAGGACAGCACTTCGGCATTGAGTCCGCGCTCGCGGCACGCCTTGGCGAAGGTGTAGGCGCGGATCCTGCTGGGCGCCAAAGTAAAGCCATCGGCTGCCACGAAGATGACGTCCGCCCGGCGGATACCTTTGATCTGCGCTTGCGAGAAACTTACATCCTGCACGATCGGCTATCCAATTGGAGTTATGACAATCCGGCAGGACACTTCGGCACGATTTGGTTAAAGAACACTTACCCCAGCATGCCGGCCATTCGGACCCTACACTTCGATTTCCAGCTTGACCGCTGCCTCGACTTGCGCCTTTCTACACTATTAGGATTACCTCTGGTGGCGCGATGCGGATTCTGGTAACTGGCGGAGCGGGTTTTGTCGGGTCGAACCTGGCGTCCTTCTTCAAGCGCGACAATCCGGACGCGGCTGTCGTGGCATTCGACAACCTGCGCCGGCGGGGCAGCGAACTCGCCTTGCCGAGGCTGCGAGAAGCCGGAGTCGAGTTCCGCCACGGCGACGTCCGCAACGCCGAGGATCTTGCCGAGGCCGGCGATTTCGACCTGATGATCGAGTGCTCGGCCGAACCTTCGGTCCATGCCGGCTACGGCGCTTCGCCGGCCTATGTGATCAACACCAACCTGACCGGGACCATCAATTGCCTGGAAGCCGTGCGCCGCTGTGGCGGCTCATTGGTTTTCCTGTCCACCAGCCGCGTCTATCCAATTGCCGGGCTTCGCGCCCTGCCCCTGAACGCCGCCGGCTCCCGCCTGGCGCTGGACGAGGGGGCGGCGGGTCCCGGCTGGTCCGCCGACGGGATCGGCACGGGTTTTCCCATGGCCGGCAGCCGCTCGATCTATGGCGCCACGAAGCTGGCGTCGGAACTGATGATCGAGGAATATGGCGCGATGTACGGCTTGCGCGCCGTCGTCAACCGGTGCGGCGTGCTGACCGGGCCGTGGCAGATGGGCAAGGTCGATCAGGGCTTCATGGTGCTGTGGGCGGCCCGCCACCTGTTCGGCGGCGGCCTCTCCTACATGGGTTTCGGCGGCACCGGCGCTCAGGTGCGGGACGTCCTTCACGTCGCCGACCTCTACGACCTCGTCCGCATCCAGGTCGGCGATATCGGCCAGCATGCCGGCCGGACCTACAACGTCGGCGGCGGCGCTGGGGTCAGCGTCTCGCTGGCGGAACTGACGCAGCTGTGCGTTCGGCGCTGCCAGCGCGTCGCCACACTCGGCAGCGACCCCGAGACGCGGGCCGCCGATATACCCTGGTACGTCACCGACAACGCCGAGGTGACGGCGGCGACGGGATGGCGGCCTTCGCACGGCGTGGAAAAGATCGTGGACGACATCTTCGGCTGGCTGGAAGCCCATGCCGGCGAGCTTCAGCCAATCTTGCGCTGAACGCCTCCTTTCCGCGTCAACAGGATTAACGGTTCCTTATCGGTTGCGAACTACGCTTCGGCGGTCCGGCAGAGCGACGACTTGCCGCAGGAGGAGAAGCCCCATGAAAGTTCTGTTCAGCAACCCGCCCTGGTGGCTCGAGCAATTCACGATCAACGACAATGGGGCTTCGCATGACATGTGCCTGGCCGGCATCCGTGCGGGGTCGCGCTGGCCGCACACGATCCATACCCATTCGACCCCGGACAACTTCATCTTCGGCGGCTACCTGCCCTACCCGTTCTTCATGGGATACGCCACCACCTACGCGGCGCGGGCGACCGGCGCCGAGGTGGTGATGCGCGACAGCCTGGCGCTGCGCGAGAGCTATGCGACATACTTCAACCATCTGCGCGAAGCGAACTACCGCTACATCTTCATCGAATCGGCCTCGCCGAGCTGGGAGCATGACGGCCAGATCATCTTCGCGATCAAGAAGGTGGTGCCGGAGGCCCGCATCGTCGTAACCGGCCCGATCTCCTCCAAGGCCAAGGAGATCATGGAGAACTTCCCGGTCCACGCGGTCATCAAGGGCGAGTACGAGAAGGGTTCCGTGCGGGTCCTGGAGGGCGAGGAAGGCATCATCGAGCACGACCTCCTGACCCTGGAGGAAATGAACGGCGCGCCCTTCCCCTACTATGACGAGGTCATCGCGCATCGTTACTGGGACGACAACCCGCGCGGCCAGTCCGCTCCCCACGCCCAGGTCTGGTCGAGCCGGGGCTGCCCCTTCAAGTGCATCTTCTGCGTCTGGCCGGCGACCATGACCGGCAACGATCCGGACGGCACGGGCAAGCGGTCGGTGCGCCACTACACGCCCGAATACATGGAAGCCTTCCTGTCCGAACTGACCGGCAAGTACGGCTACAGCTCGATCTATTTCGATGACGACACCTTCAACATCGGCAACAGCCACGTGCTGAAGATGTCGGAGGTGATGAAGAAGATCGGCTTGCCGTGGTCGGCCATGTGCCGCGCCGACACGTCCCGCATGGAAAGCTGGAAGGTCATGCGCGACTCCGGCTGCTACGGCGTCAAGCTGGGATTCGAATCCGGCAACCAGTGGGTCGTGGACAACATCGTCAACAAGCACCTGGACCTGGAATACGCGACCAGGGCCGTCCACGAGATCAAGCGCCTGGGCATGACCGTCCACGGCACCTTCACCTACGGCCTGCCGGGCGAGACGCACGAGCAGATGATGGACACCAAGCGCTTCGTAGCCTCCTTGCCGCTGGACACGTGGCAGGAATCCGGCTGCGCCGCGATCGAAGGAACGCCGCTGTCCAACCTGGAAGAGGAGAAGGTCCAGAAGGCTTTCCCCGGCGCCGTGGCCGACGACAACTACGTGCTGGAATCCGATGGCGCCAAGAAGTGGCGGGAACTGGCGTTCACCCTCGCCAATTCCTGAACGGCAGATAAAGCCGCAGGGGAGCCGCGTCGTCTCACCGCTTTCGCTGGCCGGGTGTTTCCGCTAAGGAATACGGGTCGATCCCGCATCCCTTGATGTCTGTCACCGCCCCGCCATGCCAAACGGACCTTTAGCGCTCTACCGTTCCCGCCGGGGCACCGGCACCCTGAAAGCCGACGCCGCGCAGGAATACGCGGCGGAGCGGTTGCAGTCGCTGTTCCAGGCATTGCGGGAGTACAGACCCGCCATGGGCAAGGTCGGCTGGCGGGCGCGCTTCGGCCTTACCCGCCGCCCGGACCCCGCTCCGCAGGGCCTGTACATCTTCGGCGATGTCGGGCGCGGCAAGTCGATGCTGATGGACCTGTTCTACGAGACGGCGCCGGTGGAGAACAGGCGCCGGGTCCATTTCCATGCCTTCATGATCGAAGTGCATGAACGGCTGCACCAGCACCGCCAAGCGGCCAAGGAAGCTGAAGCTGACGGAGGCGGGAAGAAGACCGGCGACGAATCCATCCCCGACCTCGCCCGCGCCATCGCCGACGAAGCGTGGCTGCTCTGCTTCGACGAGTTCCACGTCACCGATATCGCGGACGCCATGATCCTGGGCCGGCTGTTCACCGCCCTGTTCGACCTCGGCGTCGTGGTGGTCGCGACATCCAACTGGCCGCCCGACGACCTCTACAAGGACGGGCTCCAGCGCGACCTGTTCCTGCCTTTCATCAGGCTGCTTAAAGAAAAGGTCGACATCGTCGAGCTTTCCGGCCCGACCGACTACCGCAGGGACCGGCTGAAAGGCTCGCAGGTCTATTACTGCCCCCATGGCCCGGCGACGGAACGGGCGCTGCACGACCTGTTCGAGACGCTGACAGGGGGCAGCCCCAGCACCCGCTGTACCCTGACCGCCCAGGGCCGCAAGGTCGAAGTGCCGAAGGCCGCGCGGGGAGTCGCCTGGTTCTCCTTCCACGAACTCTGCGCCCGTCCCCTGGGCGCCGGCGACTATCTGGCGATCGCCACCCATTTCCACACGGTCATCATCGACCGCGTGCCGAAGATGAAGGAAGCCCAGCGCAACGAGGCCAAGCGCTTCATGACGCTGATCGACGCCCTGTACGAACACAAGGTGAAGACCATCATCTCCGCTCAATGCCCGCCAGAGAACATCTACAACGAGGGCCTGCATGCCTTCGAGTTCCAGCGAACCGTCAGCCGGCTGATGGAGATGCAGGCGGAAGACTACCTGGAGGCGGAACATCTGACGTGAAAGACAGGCGGCAGCCTGCCTTTGCCAAGGGATTAGTGAAGAAAAAGCGTCGTCATTGAGTACTTAATCTTACACCAATAAGAACATTTAAATAGACGGCATCGCAATCGTTGCCATCTTCCGATTTTCAACTGTATACCCGCGTCAGTTCCGAAATTCCCGCAGGAGCTGGCGTATGCAAGCCATGGACGGCGTGCGGCATGTCCGCAGCATCTGGATCTCCGATGTTCATCTGGGAACGCGCGGGTGTCAGGCGGACCTGCTGCTGGACTTCCTGCGGTGCCACGAGTCCGAATATCTGTATCTGGTAGGCGACATCGTCGACGGCTGGCGTCTGAAGCGGAGCTGGTACTGGCCGCAGTCCCATAACGACGTGGTCCAGAAGCTGCTCCGCCGGTCGCGGAAGGGCACCAAAATCTTTTACATCCCCGGCAACCACGACGAAAGCTTCCGCGACTTCATCGGTATGCTGTTCGGCGGCATCACGATCCTGCAGGACGCCATCCATACCACCGCCGACGGCCGCCGCTTCCTGGTGATCCATGGCGACCAGTTCGATGTGGTCGTCCAATACGCCAAATGGGCCGCCCATCTGGGTGACAAGGCTTACACCGGATTGCTAATGGTCAATACATGGTTCAACCATGTGCGCCGAAAGCTGGGCTTCACATACTGGTCCCTGTCGGCCTATCTGAAGCACCGCGTCAAGAATGCCGTCGAGTACATCGGAGATTACGAGAAGGCGCTGGCCGACGAGGCTCGCCGTCGCGAGGTCGATGGAGTCATCTGCGGACATATTCACAGCGCTGAAATACGTCCGATGGAAGGGGTCCTCTATTGCAACGACGGCGATTGGGTCGAATCCTGCACGGCGCTGGTCGAACTGGCGAGCGGCGAGCTGCAGATCGTCGACTGGGCGGCTTCACGTCGATCGCTGCCGGTCAGGGCCGCAGCGTGAAGATCCTGATCGTATCGGACGCCTGGTACCCGCAGGTCAACGGCGTCGTCAGGACCCTCGCCACCGTCCGGGACGAGCTTGTCAAGCTCGGCCATTCCGTCGAGATCATCGGTCCCGACCGCTTCCGTACCGTCGCCATGCCGACATATCCGGAAATCCGGCTGGCGGTCGGGGCCGGACGCAAGATGGCGGACCTGATCGAAGCGGCCGATCCCGGCGCCATCCACATCGCGACCGAAGGACCCTTGGGTTTCGCCGCCCGATCATGGTGCCTGAAGCACGATATCCCCTTTACGACCGCCTATCACACCCGCTTTCCGGAATATGTCCGCGACCGCGCGCCGATCCCGCTGGCGCTCAGCTACGCCCTGGTCCGCCGCTTCCACGCGCCGGCCTTCGCCGTCATGGTTGCTACGAAGTCGATCGAAGATGCGCTGACCGCCAAGGGTTTCCGCAACATCCGCCGCTGGTCGCGCGGCGTCGACACCGGTCTGTTCCGTCCGCGCGACAAGTCGTTCCTCGATTATCCCCGGCCGGTTTCCCTGTATGTCGGCCGCGTCGCCGTCGAGAAGAACCTGGAAGCGTTCCTCAAGCTGGATATACCCGGCACCAAGGTCGTCGTCGGCGACGGTCCCCAGATGGAGGAATACCGGCGGCGCTACGGGGACGTGAAGTTCGAGGGCGCGCGGCACGGCGAAGAACTGGCGGCCTATTACGCCGCGGCGGACGTCTTCGTCTTTCCGTCCAGAACAGACACCTTCGGTCTGGTGCTGCTGGAAGCATTGGCATCGGGAGTACCGGTCGCGGCGTATCCGGTCCCCGGTCCGCTCGACGTGCTGGAGGTGCCGGAGGGCGCCGCTCCGGTCGGATGCATGGACGAAGACCTGGGCATCGCGATCGCATCGGCCCTGAAGATCCCGCCGGAGCGCTGCCGCGAGCATGCGCTGACATATTCCTGGCGCGCATCGGCCGAGCAGTTCCTCAGCAACCTCAGGCCTTTAAGCCAAAACGCCGGCTATCTCCGGGCTGTATGAGGATAGCCGGCGCTTGTCCGGGCTTTGTCTCCGACCGGCGCTCGAAAAGCCTTAGCCCTCTTCGACTATCGTGGTAAGGTGCGCGGCTTTTTTCACGCCGGGACTGGTCACCGTTCTAAATGCTTCAGACGATCTATCGCGGGCTGACGGAAATCGGCGGGCCTGCGATACGGTTGTATCTGGCCCGCCGCCGTGCCGCAGGCAAGGAAGACCCGGTACGCCGCCTGGAGCGCCTTGGGCTGGCGTCATGCCCGCGTCCGTCCGGACGGCTGGTGTGGTTCCATGCCGCCAGCGTCGGCGAATCGCTTTCCGTCCTGATCCTGATCAACCGCCTGATCGACCGTTACCCGGACCTGTCCGTGCTGATCACGACAGGTACCGTGACCTCGGCCGAGTTGATGGCGAAGCGCCTGCCGCCGCGCGCCCTGCACCATTACGTGCCGGTGGACCGGATGCCCTGGGTGCGCCGGTTCCTCGATCACTGGCAGCCCGACATGGCGCTGTGGATCGAGTCCGAGATCTGGCCGAACCTGCTGCACGAGATCGGACGGCGAAAGATCCCCTCGGCGCTGGTCAATGCCCGGATGTCCGCCGGATCGTTCCGAAAATGGTCTCGGGTACCGGGCTTCATCGGTCCGCTGCTGAAGGTCTTCCGCCTGTGCCTGACCCAGACTGAGACGGAAGCCGACCGCCTGCGCCGGCTGGGTGCGACCGACGTCCGCTGCCTCGGCAACCTGAAGTTCTCGGCGGAACCCCTGCCCGCCGACGACCGGGCGCTGGCTGAAATGCGCGAAGCCTTCGGCAACCGGCCGGTCTGGCTGCTCGCCAGCAGCCATCCGGGCGAGGAAGCCATCGCCGCCGATGTCCATGCCGAACTCCGCTCCGTCCTGCCCGGCCTGCTGACCGTCATCGTCCCGCGCCACCCGGAACGCGGCGGCGAGGTCATGGAGATGCTCGGCGGGCGCGGGTTGAAGGCGGCGCGACGTTCGGCCCACCGATTGCCCGCCATGGACCACGAAGCCTATGTCGCCGACACGATGGGCGAGCTGGGACTGTTTTTCCGGCTCGCTCCCGTCGTCTGCGTGGGCGGATCGCTGGCCCCGATCGGGGGCCACAACCCGGTCGAGCCGGCCCAGTTCGGCTGCGCCGTGATCTACGGCCCCCATATGACCAACTTCTCGGAGGTGGCCGCCCAGCTGGAAGCCGGCTCCGCGGCGCTGCGCGTCGCGGACGCCGCCGGCTTGAAGCAAGCCGTCGGACGCCTCCTGACCGATGGCGCGGAGCGGTCGCGGCTGGGGAACGCCGCCCGCGAGGTGGCGGAGCGCAACCGGCGCGTGGTCGACGCGGTGCTCGACGCCCTGGCGCCGACCCTGGCCGAGGCCGGAATAGCGGCGTCGCCATGAAGGCCCCAGCGTTCTGGTACGCTCCGCCGGGAAATGCCGCGCGGCTGCTCAGCCCCGCCGGCTCGCTGTTCGCGGCGCTCGGACGCGCGCGGCTGGCGACGGCAAAGCCGGTGCATCCGGGAGTACCGGTGATCTGCGTCGGCAATCTGGTCGCCGGCGGCGCCGGCAAGACACCCGTGGCGCTGGCAGTGGCCGAGGTGCTGAAAGCCCGCCGCGTCCATTTCCTGACGCGCGGCTACGGCGGCCGCGAACGGGGTCCCCTCCTGGTGGACAGGACCAAGCATGATTCGGCCGATGTCGGCGACGAGGCGCTGCTGCTCGCCGCGTCCCGCCCGACCTGGGTCGCCCGCGACCGGATCGCGGGAGCGAAGGCCGCCACCGCAGCCGGAGCCGAGACGGTGGTCATGGACGACGGTTTCCAGAACCCGCGTCTGGCGAAGGACCTGTCGATCCTGGTGGTCGACGGCGGGGCCGGCTTCGGCAACGGGCACGTCATTCCCGCCGGTCCGCTGAGGGAGCCGGTGGACGCCGGAATGGCCCGCGCGGATGCCGTGGTGGTGCTGGGCAGGGACGATGCGGGCATCGGGGCGCTGGTTGCCGGACGGCTTCCCGTGCTGTCGGCACGCCTTACCCCCGCCCGGAACGTCGCGGACGCGCTGCGGGGCCGCAGGATCGTCGCTTTCGCGGGGATCGGACGTCCGGGCAAGTTCTTCGCGACGCTGGAGGAACTGGGGGCCGAACTGGTCGGCCGGCTTGCGTTCGCGGATCATCACCCCTATGACCCTGACGAGATCATGCGCCTGGTGGAATACGCCGACAGCCTGGGCGCCGTTCCCGTGACGACCGCCAAGGATGCCGTCCGCCTGTCGGAAGCCGCCCGTGCGATGGTCCACGTGCTGCCGGTCTCGGTCACCTGGGACGATCCGGCGGCGATCCGCCACCTGCTTACCCCTTACATGACGTCCAGCCTGCCCAATGCCCGATAAACCACATGGCCAGTAGAAGCCAATCCGCACGGCGACGCCGCCGCTACGTGGGGTATCCGCTGGAAGCGGCATTCCTGTACCTGATCTATGGCATCTTCATAGTCCTCCCGCTGGATACGGCCTCCGCCTTCGGCGGATGGATCGGCCGGACCATCGGCCCGCGCCTGCGCGCGTCGCGCAAAGCCCGGCGCAACCTGGATCGCGCCATGCCGGAACTGTCCGAGAAGCGCAGGGATGAGATCATAACCGGCATGTGGGACAATCTGGGCCGCGTCATGGCGGAATATCCGCACCTGGACCAGATCTGGACCCGGACCGACATGATCGGCGGCGAGATCGTTGACGAAATCGCCGCCTTCCGGCAAAAGCCGACGCTGTTCTTTTCTGCCCATACCGGCAATTGGGAAGTCGGTCTGCTGGGCGCCGCCCGCCACGGCCTGCACGTTACGGCGGTCTATCGCAGGCCCAACAATCCGGCCATAAGCTGGCTTATCAGCAAGGCGCGCTCGGTGATCGGCAGCCGGATGGTTCCCAAGGGCCGCGATGGGGCGCGTGAAGTCGTGGCGACCCTGCGGAACAAGGGGGCCGTCTGCATAATGATCGATCAGAAGATGAACGATGGCATTCCCATCCCGTTTTTCGGGCGCGACGCCATGACCGCTCCGGCCTTGGCCCAACTCGCCTTCAAATACGACTGCGCGGTCGTGCCGGTCTTCGTCGAGCGTCTCGAAGGCGCGCATTTCCGCCTGACCGTGTCCCCTCCGCTGGAGTTGATCGATTCGGGCGACCGGAATGCCGACGTGCGGGCATTGATGATCCGCATCAACCAGATGGTAGAAGACCGGGTCCGAGCCCGGCCGGAGCAGTGGCTGTGGCTGCACCGCCGCTGGCCGGATTAGTCCGGTCAGGATTGGTACCCGATCGTGACGGCGGACTGTTGTCCGGGCCACTAGCGGGTCTGCTCACCCTTTTCATAAGGTCAGACCCACCCAATATCCGATAAAGCCGATCACCGATAAGTGCAAACCGCCGACAAGAATGTCTACAAAGACCGAGTTCGCCCGACGCCGCCGCCGTTACGTGGGATATCCACTGGAAGCGGCCTTCCTTTATCTGATCTACGGCATCTTCATGGTGCTCCCGCTGGATACCGCATCCGCCTTTGGCGGCTGGATCGGCCGGACCATCGGTCCGCGCCTGCGCACGTCGCGCAAGGCCCGGCGCAACCTGGATCGCGCCATGCCGGAACTCTCGGAAGCGCGCAGGAAAGAGATCCTGATCGGCATGTGGGACAATCTGGGCCGTGTCATGGCGGAATATCCGCACCTAGACGAGATCTGGAAACGGACGGAGGTGGTCGGCGCGGAAATCGCCCAGGAAATCGCCGCCTCCAAGAAGCCGGCGCTGTTCTATTCCGCCCATACCGGCAATTGGGAAGTCGCGCTGTTGGGCGCTTCCCGCAACGGTCTGCCGGTCACGGCAGTCTATCGGCGGCCCAACAACCCGGCGGTAAGCTGGCTGATCGACCGCGCCCGCTCGGTCATCGGCAGCCGTCTGGTTCCGAAGGGGCGCGATGGCGCACGGAAAGTCGTGGCCGCCCTGCGCGAGAACGGGACCGTCTGCATGCTGATCGACCAGAAGATGAACGATGGCATCCCGGTGCCGTTCTTCGGGCGCGACGCCATGACCGCGCCCGCGATCGGCCAACTTGCCTACCGCTACAAATGCGCGGTCATCCCCGCCTTCGCCGAGCGTCTGGGCGGTGCCCATTTCCGCCTGACGGTCATGCCGCCCGCCGAGTTGCCGCAACTCGGTAATCGCGACCTGGAAGTCCGTCAGATGATGGCCGAAGTCAACTTACAGGTGGAAAAGTGGATACGGGCGAGGCCGGAGCAGTGGCTGTGGCTGCACCGGCGCTGGCCGGATTAGAAAAGAACCCCCTGCCCTGCCTTCGGGCCGGCCTTGCGCGACTTGCCTGTTCCCCCCGCTTCCGCCTTCCGCGCCACGCCGCCATGACCGACGATGGCATCGACCTTGCCGTCGTGGAACTCCACGGTGACGGGCATACCTGCCTTGGCATCGGCGGCCGACGTGATCCGCTGCTCGTCCTGATCGGTCACCAGGGCGAAGCCGCGCTCCAGGATGCCGCGATAGGAATAGCTCTCCAGCAAGGCCGCACCCGAGCGAAGGCGGCTGGTCCGCTCGGTCAGCAGCCGGACGTAGCCGGCATCCATCCGCTCGCCCAAATCGGTCAGTCGGCGCTCGCCCTCGCTGACACGGATGCGGATCGGCATCAGCGTCAGGCGGGAGCCGACCCGCCCCAGACGGCCTTCTTCCGCCGCGACGACCTGCCGGAGACCGGCGCCGAGCGCGCGGGCCTCCGATTGCAGCCGCCCCTGCGCTGCGGTCAGCACCTCGCGCGGGTGGCGCAGCTTGGCCGCCAGTTCGGCTACCCGCGTCCGCCGCCGGTCCAGCGCGCCGGTCATCGCCATGCCCAGCCGTTCGGCGCGGTCGTCCAGCCGCTGTATGCAGCCCTCCAGCAGGCTGTGCGGGTCGCCAAGGCCCCGCGCCAAGCCGTCCACATGGTTGCGCCGCTCCTGGATCATCCGGCCGGCGGAACCGGCAAGCCGGCGCTGGCAGTCGAATACCTGCGCTATCAGGTCGGCCCGCACGGGCACCGCCATCTCGGCGGCGGCGGTCGGAGTCGGCGCCCGTCGGTCGGAGGCGAAGTCGATCAGGGTCGTGTCGGTTTCGTGGCCGACGGCGGAGATCAGCGGGATCTCGCTGGCGGCGGCGGCGCGGACGACGGCTTCCTCGTTGAACGCCATCAGGTCTTCCAGCGAGCCGCCGCCGCGCGCGACGATGATCAGGTCGGGACGGGGCACCGTCCCGCCGGGCTTGAGAGCGTTGAACCCCCGGATCGCGGCGACTACCTGGGCAGCGGCGCTTTCACCCTGCACGGCGACCGGCCACAGCAGCACGTGACGCGGGAAGCGGTCGGCCAGCCGGTGCAGGATGTCGCGGATCACCGCCCCGGTCGGTGAGGTCACGACACCGATGACGGCCGGCAGGAAGGGCAGCGGCCGCTTGCGCGACGGTTCGAACAGCCCTTCGGCGGCCAGACGGCGCTTCCGCTCCTCCAGCAGCTTGAGCAGCGCGCCTTCGCCCGCCAGTTCCATCGACTCGATCACGAGCTGGTACTGCGAGCGGCCGGGGAACGTGGTCAGGCGGCCGGTGCAGATGACCTCCATCCCGTCCTCGGCCCGGATCGACAGTTTCGACACGGAACCGCGCCAGCAGACCGATTCGATGACCGACGTCTCGTCCTTCAGGCGCAGGTAAAGATGGCCGGAGCTATGGAGCTTAGGCTGCGATATCTCGCCGCGTACGCGCACATAGCCGAAGGCGCTCTCGACCGTACGCTTCAGCGCCCGCGACAATTCGGTCACGCTGAGTTCGGCAAGATTGCTTCCGGGACGGTCCGACCGGGGATCCCGGTCCATTAAGGGTTGGTCTTGTGTCATGGCGTCGGCATGATACAAGCCTGCGCCATGGCAACAAGTCCGTAAGGGATTAGGGTCTCATGAAGGTTCTGGTGGTCGGCTCGGGCGGACGCGAGCACGCACTATGTTGGGCAATCGCCGCGTCGCCTCTTTGCGACAAGCTATACTGCGCACCCGGCAATGCCGGGATCGGCCGGGAGGCCGAATGCGTGCCCATCAAGGCCGACGATCTCGACGGTATCGTGCGATTCGCCACGTCCAACGCCATCGACTTCGTCGTGGTCGGTCCCGAACAGCCGCTGGTGCTGGGTCTGGTGGACCGGCTCGAAGCGGCCGGAATCAAGACTTTCGGCCCGACGGCAGCCGCCGCGGCCCTTGAAGGATCCAAGGGCTTCATGAAGGACCTCTGCGCGAAGTACGGGATTCCGACGGCTGCCTATGGCCGCTTCACCGACGCCGAAGCCGCCCGCGAGTTCGTCCGTGAACGCGGCGCTCCGATCGTGGTCAAGGTCGATGGGCTGGCCGCCGGCAAGGGCGTCACCATCGCCCGCACGGTGGAGGAGGCGCTGGCTGCCGTCGACGAGGCCATGGTCGACGCCCGGTTCGGTTCGGCTGGGGCCGAGCTGGTGATCGAGGAATTCCTGGACGGCGAGGAAGTCAGCTTCTTCGCCCTGGTGGACGGCACCACCGCCCTGCCGCTGGTCTCCGCCCAGGACCACAAGGCCGCTTTCGACGGCGACACCGGCCCCAACACCGGCGGCATGGGAGCCTATTCCCCGGCGCCCGTGATGACCCCGGCGCTGGAAGCCCGCGTCATGCGCGAGATGATCGAGCCGACCGTGCGCGGCATGGCGGCGGAAGGACGGCCCTTCAGGGGCGTGCTGTTCGCCGGGCTGATGATCGTCGAAACGCCGGAAGGCCCGGCGCCCAAGCTGCTCGAATACAACACCCGCTTCGGCGATCCGGAGACCCAGGTGCTGATGAAGCGGCTGATGTCCGACGTGCTGCCGGCGCTGGTGGCATCGCGCGACGGCGTCCTGAAGAACCTTCAGCTCCGCTGGTACGACGACTCGGCGCTGTGCGTCGTCATGGCCGCCCGGGGCTATCCCGGCGACTACCGCAAGGGAACGGAGATCCAGGGCCTGGACGAAGCCGGCGTCCTGCCGGACGTATCGATCTTCCATGCCGGCACGGTGCTGTCGGCCGACGGCCATGTGCTGGCCGACGGCGGCCGGGTGCTCGGCGTCACCGCCATAGCGCCGACGGTCCGCGACGCCCAGGCGCTCGCCTATGAAGCCGTGGACCGCATCCACTGGCCGGAAGGCTTCTGCCGCCGCGACATCGGCTGGCGGGCGATCGGCCGGAGCTGACCGGAACAGATGGGCGCCGCCTTGATTAAGCCGTGGTCGGGCGATAACAACGCTCACCGCCCGACCGGGCCCAGCTTGCCGATGCCGTTGCCGTGACCCTCTCGATCCCGATCCGGCGGACTGCCCGCCAAGCCGCCCCGTCCGTCAGGCTCACTGCCCTGGCGCTGGCGGTCGCGGTTCCGCTCGGGCTGGTCCTGCTCAATCTGGCGATGGGACAGGACGCCAATTGGGATCTGCGGAACTACCACTGGTACAATCCGTACAGTTTCCTGAACGGCCGCTTCTTCTTCGATGTCGTCCCGGCCCAGACGCCCAGCTTCTACAACCCGACGCTGGACGTCCCGTTCTTCCTGCTCGGCAATGCCGTGCCGGCCCCGGTCGCCTACAGCATTCTGGCCTTCGTCCAGTCGCTCAACTTCGTCCTGCTGTTCGCGCTGGCCCATGCCGTCCTGCGGATCGACCGCCCGCTGGCGAAGGTCTGGGCGGCGGCGGCGATAGCATTGGTCGGGGTCGCCGGCGGCGGCAATCTCTCGCAGATCGGCACCACCTTTCACGACAACACGATCAGCCTGGGCGTCTTCGGCGCCATGCTGCTGGTGGTTTATCGCTGGGACCGGATCGTGGACGGGCCTGCCTCGTCCGCTCTCGGAACGGCATTCCTGGCCGGCCTGCTGGCCGGAACCGCGATGGGGCTGAAACAGCCTTCGGTGATCTACTGCATCGGCGTCTGCTTCGCCTTCGCCGTCGTTCCCGTAACGGTGAAACAGCGGTTCCTGCTGATCCTCGCCTGCGGATTGGGGATCGTCGCATCGTTCGCCCTGCTGTCCGGGCACTGGATGTGGTTCCTGTGGGAAACCCACGGCAATCCCGTCCACCCCTACTACAACCACATCTTCAAATCTCCGCTGGGCGCCATCAGCGACTACAAGGACCTGCATTACCATCCCAAGACGATGCTGGACCGGCTGGCGCTGCCGTTCCGGTTCAGCCTCGATCCGGAACTGGTCGGCGAGATCGTGTTCCGCGATTTCCGGATCGTGACGCTCTATGTGATCCTGCCGGTAGCCGCCCTGGCGAGCCTGATCGGCTTTGGCAGCCGGGACGCGGCTCCCTCCGCCCCAGGACCTGCCCGCTGGCTGCTGACCGCCATTGCGCTGTCCTATGCCGCCTGGGCATGGATGTTCTGCATCTACCGCTATGCGGTCCCGATCGAGATGCTGGCGCCGCTCGGCATCGTGCTTGCCCTCGGATTGCTGCCGCTCTCCCGGAAAGTCCATTGGGGCGCGGCTGCGCTGATCCTGGCCGCCCTTCAGGCGACGACCGTCTGGGGAACGTGGGGACGGTCGGACTGGACTGCTCATGTGGTCGAGTTCAACATGCCCGCAATTCCGGACCCGGACCATACGATGGTGCTGATCGGGGGATATCAGCCGGTCGGGCACCTGATACCGGCTTTTCCACCTCGGATCCCCTTCGTGAGGTTGCAGAGCAATTTCGTCCAGCCGGATTCGACCGACAACGGGTATTCGGAAGTGCTTCGGCGTAGGGTGATGGAACATCGCGGGGATTACTTTATGATCGCCACGGTCCCCGATACAGATATCGCGGCCGATGCCGCCGCGTTCTATGGATTGACCTTGGACTGGGATAGCTGCCAGATCCTTCACAACAATCTCGGTGAGCCGCACAGCTTCTGCGCGGTCCGTCGTAATCTGGCGGATCCTCAGTGATTTACTTCGAAATCAGGTGACTTTTGATAGACCAATTCTCCGACGCACGCCAAGACCTTGTCCCGGACACGAACCGGGTCGGCGCCGGAATTGCCGCAAACGATGTTCCGGACGCTCTTCCGGCCGAACTGTCAGGCCTCGAGATCGCCGTCCTGATCCCGTGCTACAACGAGGAAGCGTCGATCGCGTCGGTCGTGCGCGACTTCCGCGCCACGCTGCCCGGCGCCAGCATCTATGTCTATGACAACAACTCCAAGGACCGTACGGTCGAACTGGCGCGCGAAGCCGGCGCCACGGTCCGGACCGAACCGCTCCAGGGCAAGGGCAACGTGGTCCGCCGGATGTTCGCGGACATCGAGGCGGACGTCTATGTCCTGGTCGACGGCGACGACACCTACCATGCTCCCAGCGCGCCGCTGCTGATCTCCAAGCTGGTGTCCGAACAGCTCGACATGGTCAACGGCGCGCGGGTGACGGAAATCGTCGAGGCGTATCGTCCCGGCCACCGGTTCGGCAACATGATGCTGACCGGCATCGTGGCGAAGATCTTCGGCAACCGGGTCGCCGACATGCTGTCCGGCTACCGCGTCTTCTCGCGCCGGTTCGTCAAGAGCTTCCCGGCCCTGAGCGGCGGGTTCGAGATCGAGACGGAGCTGACCGTCCACGCGCTGGAACTGCGGATGCCGATGTCCGACGTCGAGACGCCCTACAAGGACCGCCCACCCGGCTCCGCCAGCAAGCTCAGGACCTATTACGACGGTTTCCGCATCCTGAAGCTGATCCTGGTGCTGGTGAAGGAGGAGCGTCCGCTCCAGTTCTTCAGCATCATGTCGGGCGTGATGGCCTTCATCGCCCTGGTGCTGGCCTGGCCGGTTCTGGTCACCTTCCTCCAGACCGGCCTGGTGCCCCGTCTGCCGACGGCGGTGCTGTCGACCGGACTGATGCTGCTGGCCTTCCTCAGCCTGACCTGCGGCCTGATCCTTGAAACGGTGACGCGCGGACGGCGGGAGATCAAGCGGATGCAGTATCTGCGGGTACCGGCTCCCGGCAGTCGTCCGCGCAGCGTCGAAACGGGATCCGGTAGCGGTACCGGGGGTGGAACCGCACTATGATCCGCCGCGTGTTTTCGGCCGAACTGATCAAGTTCGGCCTGGTCGGGGTGATCGGACTCGGCGTCGACATCGCCGTGCTGTACCTGTGCCTCGACATCAGCGGCCTGGGCCTGTACGCGTCGCGCGTCGTCTCGTATCTGGCGGCCGCATCGACGACCTGGGCGCTTAACCGGGCGTTTACCTTCAGCGGCAATCATGCCGGCAAGATCCACCACCAATGGGCACGCTTCGTAGCCGTCAACGCCTTCGGGGGCGCCGTCAACTACGCGGTCTATGCGGCACTGATCGCGTCCGGCGACCCCTTCACGGCGCATCCGGCATTGGCGGTGGCGGCCGGTTCGCTCGCCGGCCTTTTCTTCAATTTCACCGCTTCGAAGAAGCTGGTCTTTCGCCGCGCATGACGTTCCGTCCCTTCTCCGGCGGTAACCGCATCCCGGCAGCCTGACACGAGTATTTTTGAACATGGATGAAAGCACTCTAATCAGCGCCCTGGTGATGGGCGTGGTCGAAGGCTTGACCGAATTCATCCCCGTCTCGTCGACCGGGCACCTGATCCTGCTGGGCGACCTGATCGGGTTCCAGGGACCGCCGGGCCGGCTGTTCGAAGTGGTGATCCAGCTGGGCGCGATCCTCGCCGTCTGCGTCGTCTATTTCCAGCGGCTGCTGCACATCGCCGTCACGCTTCCCAGCAGCCGGGAATCGCGCCGGTTCGTACTGGCGATCCTGCTTGCCTTCCTGCCCGCCGCCGTGATCGGCGTGTTTGCTCATGGTTTCATCAAGAGCGTGCTGTTCAATCCCTATGTCGTGTCCGTGGCCCTGATCGCCGGCGGCATCGCGATCCTGTGGATCGAGCGCAACCTGCCCGATCCCCGTCATTTCGCCGTGGAAGATTTTTCGCCGCGGCTGGCGCTCGGCATCGGCTTCGTCCAGACGCTGGCGATGATACCGGGCGTCTCGCGCTCCGGCGCGACGATCCTGGGCGCCCTGCTGATGGGCGTGGAGCGGCGCACGGCCGCCGAATTCTCCTTCTTCCTGGCGATCCCGACGATGCTGGGCGCGGTCGTCTACGATACCTACAAGAACTACAGCACCCTGACCTCCGACGGCTCCCTGGTCATCGCGATCGGGTTCGTCGCTGCCTTCGTGGCCGGTCTGCTGGTGGTCCGCGGCCTCGTCGCCTTCGTCGGGCGCTACGGCTTCACGCCGTTCGGCTGGTACCGCATCGCCCTGGGCGTGGTCATGCTGGCGTTCCTGTCACTGCGCTGAAGCCGCCACACCCTTGACGATAATAGCGAATGGTAATATCGCGCGTCCTCGGAGAGGGCTTGAGTAAAACCGGAACTCCCCGTAATACTTTCGCGCGGAGTATGGGGCGTCTTGCCCCGGCAGGGGAGGTCCGGAGATGGTGCGGGTGCGGGGCGGCTTTGGCTGTCTGGTAGCGTTGTTCACCGCCGTCATGGTTTGCCTTTCCCTACCCGGCCGCGCCGGTCAGTTGACGCAGGAGCAGCGGGAGGAAGCCGATCTCTTCGTCCTCGGCAATACCGTCTTCATCCTGTACCACGAGCTTGGCCACGCGCTGATCGACCAGCTGGG
>NZ_JCACHA010000563.1:0-22862 GCF_059503625.1 Skermanella sp. | reverse complement strand
CATGAGGATACTAGAAGATACGCTGCCGAAGGACGGTCTGCCGCGCGTCGAGCCCCTGCCCCGTCATGCCCAGGTCGTGCTGATCGGCGACCTGCTGTCGCCGCTGCCCGACATCCACAGGACGGTCGCGGCACTCAGCGGCCGTGGCCTGCGCGGACACTTGGTACAGATCCTCGACCCTGCCGAGGAGACCCTGCCGTTCGACGGCCGGATCGAGTTCGAGGGGATGGAAGGCGAGGACGAGCTGCTGATCCCGCGCGTCGAAGCCGTCCGGCAAGCCTATATGGAAAGACTGGAAGCCCATCGAGACGGCTTGGCGGCGCTGGCCCGCGCCGCCGGATGGAGCTTCGTCACGCACAGGACGGACCGGCCGCCGCAAACCGCCCTTCTCGCTCTCTACGGGGCAATCGCCCAGGAACCGACGAGCTGAACCATGCTGGGACTGGGACCGATAGCCTTCGCAGTACCTTGGATCCTCGGAGCCCTGATCGTCCTGCCGGTCCTCTGGTGGCTGCTGAGACTGACGCCGCCAAGCCCAAGGATCGTCCAGTTCCCGGCGATCCGCCTGCTCCGCGATCTGGTCGCGCGGGAAGAGACGCCGGCGCGGACGCCGCTCTGGCTGCTGATCATGCGGATCATTCTGGCGGCACTGGTGATCCTGGCACTGGCGCAGCCGCTGCTCAACCCGCGCGCCGGCTTGCCCGGAAGCGGCCCGATCGTCATGGTGGTGGACAACGGCTGGGGCGCCGGACGCGACTGGCCGGCGCGGCAGCGGACCATGGCCGATCTGGTCGATCAGGCCGAACGCGGCAACCGCGACCTGATCGTCGTGGCGACCGCTCCCGACGCCGCCGGCGAGAAGCCGCGGCCAAGCAACCTGATGCGCCCCGCCGATGCGCGGCGCATCACCCAGTCGCTGGCGCCGATGCCGTGGCCGACCGACCGCGCCGCCGTGCTGGAAGCGCTGCGGGGGCTTCAGGTCCAGGGATCGGCCCATACGGTCTGGCTGTCCGACGGCTTGTCCGATGCAGCCGCCCAGCCGCTGGCGGCCAGGCTTCAGCAGATGGGGGGCGTGGAAATCCTGATGGACAGCCCCGACCGGCTGCCCAATCTGCTGCTTCCCCCGGCGACCGAAGGGACCGATCTGGTGGCGACCGTCAAGCGGGCGGACACGACCCTGCCGACACCGGTTACCGTGCGCGCGATGGCCGACGACGGCCGCTTGCTGGCACGCCAGGGTGCCGCCTTCACGCCCGGCGCGGACACTCAGGAAATCCGAATGGCCCTGCCGGTCGAGTTGCGGAACGAGGTGGTCCGGATGTCGATCGAGGGCGAACAGACCGCCGGCGCCACGGTGCTGCTGGACGAACGCTGGCGCCGCCGCCCGGTCGGGCTGGTTTCCGGCAGGCCGGAGGGCGAGAACCAGCCGCTCCTGAGCGACCTGTATTATCTGGAGCGGGCGCTGTCCCCCTTCAGCGAGATCCGGCGCGGCACCGTGCTGGACCTGATGAGCCGGGACCTGTCGGTCCTGATCCTGGCGGATATCGGGGCGCTGACCGACACCGAGGCGACCGCGGTCGAGACCTGGGTCGAGCGCGGCGGCGTGCTGGTCCGCTTCGCCGGCCCCCGGCTGGCGCAGCATACCGACCATCTGGTGCCGGTGCGGCTGAGGCTGGGTGACAGGACGCTGGGCGGCGCGCTGTCGTGGTCGGAGCCGGCCAAGCTGGCGGCCTTCCCGCCGTCGAGCCCGTTCGCCGGAATGCACATTCCGCCCGACGTGCTGGTGGACCGGCAGGTCCTGGCGGAACCGTCGATCGACCTGCCGGACAAGACATGGGCCAGACTGGCCGACGGCACTCCGCTGGTGACGGCGGAGAACCGCGAGGAAGGCAAGATCGTGCTGGTCCACACCACGGCCAATCCCGATTGGTCCAATCTGGCGCTGTCCGGTCTTTTCGTCGATATGCTGCGGCGGATCACCGCCTTGAGCGAGGGAGTTTCCGGCGACATGCAGGCAACCACCTTCGCACCGATCGAGGTACTGGACGGACGCGGCCAGCTGGTGCCGCCTCCCGCCACCGTCTTCCCGATCCCCGGCAACGCGTTCCGTCCCGACGCGCTGGGACCGCGCCATCCCCCCGGCTTCTACGGCACGGAAGAGGCCCGGCGGGCGCTCAATCTGACGTCCCTGGTGACCAGGGTCGAGCCGCTGCGGCGCCTGCCGGCCGGCGTCGCCCAGGGGACCTATGCCGCCCGCGGCGAGGTGGACCTGAAGCCCTGGCTGCTGGGAATGGCGATGGCGCTGGCGATCGCCGATCTGTTCGTGGCGATGGTGCTGCGGGGACTGCTTGGAAACTTCCGGTTCGGACGGGGGCGGCGCAGGGCGGCTGTCACGGCCGCGGCCGTACTGCTGGCGGCGGGGACCGTGGCGGCTTGGCCGGGCAGTGCCAAGGCCGCCGGCGACGACTTCGCGCTCAAGGCCAGCGGCGAGACTTACCTCGCCTATGTGGTCACGGGAGACCGCACGCTGGACGATACGACCAAAGCCGGGCTGGAAGGGCTCAGCGAAGTCCTGAACCGGCGCACCGCCGTCGAAACCGCCGGAGCCATGGCGGTCGATCCGGAACAAGACGAACTGGCCTTCTTTCCCCTGCTCTACTGGGCGATCTCGCCGTCTCAGCCGGACCTGAGCGACGCCGCGCGGGTCAAGCTCAACATGTTCCTCCGCAACGGCGGGACGATCCTGTTCGACACGCGGGACCGGCAGTTCGGTGCGGGATCGGCGCTGACGGGCGGCGGTCCCGGATCGCAGCGGCTCCGCCAGCTGGTCGACGGCCTGGACGTGCCGGCGCTGGCGCCCGTCCCGCCGGAGCATGTGCTGACCAAGGCGTTCTATCTGCTCCAGGACTTCCCCGGACGCTACAGCGGCGGCGACGTCTGGGTGGAGGCACAGGAGGGCCGTCACAATGACGGCGTGTCCTCGGTCATCATCGGCGCCGCCGACTGGGCCGGCGCCTGGGCGGTGGACGAGAGCGGCAGGCCCCGCAACGCCGTCGTTCCCGGCGGCGAGCGTCAGCGGGAGATGGCCTATCGGTTCGGGGTCAATCTGGTGATGTACGCACTGACCGGCAACTACAAGGCCGATCAGGTCCATGTGCCCGCCATTCTGGAAAGGCTCGGGCAATGATGGGTGGACTGGACGGCACCGCGATAGAGTTTTCGCCTCTGCTGCCGTGGGCGGTTCTGATTCCGCTTTTCGTACTGGCCGCTGCCGCCGTACTCGTGGCGCTGATACGGCGTGCAAGCGGTACGGCTTGGCGCATGCTCGGCCTTGCGGCGCTGGCGGTGGCTCTGCTCAACCCGTCGCTGGTCCAGGAAGACCGCCAGCCGATCAAGGACGTCGCTGTGCTGGTGGTCGACGAATCGCCCAGCCAGAACATCGGCGAGCGCCGCGCCCGGACGGAACGCGCGCTGAGCGACGTTCAGGAACGGCTCGCCCGCTTCCCGGACCTGGAAGTACGCGTCGTCAGGACGAGCGGAGCCGAGGGCGGCGTCGGCGGCGCCATCGAGGAAACAAAGCTGTTCGAGGTGCTGGACCGCGCCTTGTCGGACCTGCCGCGCCGACGGATGGCCGGAGCGGTGTTCATCACGGACGGACAGGTCCATGACGTGCCGGGAGAGGGCAAGGGACTGGGCGACCTCGGCCCCATCCACACGCTCCTGACCGGAGATCGCGACGAGGCGGACCGCCGCCTTGCCGTGGTCAAGGCGCCGAGCTTCGGGCTGGTCGGCAAGCCCGTGACGGTGACGGTTCGGGTGGAGGACATGCCCGGCAACCAGTCGCCCGACGCCGTCGTGAACATCCGGCAGGACGGCGGCGCGCCAAGGCCGTTCCGGGTGCCCGTCGGGCGCGACATGCCGCTGGAATTCACGCTCGATCATGGCGGCCAGAACGTCTTCGAGATGGAGGTGGCGGCGGCTCCGCAGGAACTGACGCTGGCCAACAACAAGGCGGCCGTCGTCATCAGCGGCGTCCGCGACCGCCTGCGGGTGCTGCTGGTTTCCGGCGAGCCCCATGCGGGCGAGCGCACGTGGCGCAACCTGCTGAAGGCCGATCCGGGCGTCGATCTGGTCCATTTCACGATCCTGCGTCCACCGGAGAAGCAGGACGGCACGCCGATCCGTGAGCTGTCGCTGATCGCCTTCCCCATCCGCGAGCTGTTCGAGATCAAGCTGGACGAATTCGACCTGATCATCTTCGACCGCTACCGGCGGCGCGGCGTGCTGCCCCAGCTTTACCTGAGCAACATCGCGAACTACGTCGAGAACGGCGGCGCCTTGCTGGAAGCGGGCGGTGCGAGCTTCTCCAATTCCATGAGCCTGTACCGGACGCCGCTGGGCGCCGTGCTGCCGGGCGAGCCGACCGGGGAGGTGATCGAGCAGCCTTTCAAGCCGATGGTCACCGAGCTTGGCCGCCGGCATCCCGTCACGTCGGGGCTTCCCGGCGACGTGCAGCCGGGAGCGCCGGCCGGAACCGAGCCGGGCTGGGGCCGCTGGTTCCGTCAATTGGACGTGACTCCGCTTCAGGGCAGCGTGGTGATGGAAGGCGTGGCGGGCCGCCCGCTGATGATCCTTAACCGGGTGGGAGAAGGCCGGGTGGCGCAGATCGCCAGCGACCAGCTGTGGCTGTGGTCGCGCGGCTACGAGGGCGGCGGGCCGCAGGCCGAACTGCTTCGCCGGCTTGCCCATTGGCTGATGAAGGAACCGGAGCTTGAGGAGAACGACCTGCGCGCCAAGGTCGAAGGCAACCGCATCACGATCGAGCGGCGGAGCCTGGAACCGGACCCGCGCGCGGTCGAACTGACCAGCCCGTCCAACGACGTGCGCGGCGTGGACCTGACCGAGGACGGCAACGGTCTGGCGACTGCGTCGCTGCTGGCGACGGAGCCGGGGATCTACCGGATCAGCGACGGAGAACGGACGGCGCTTGCCGTGGTCGGCGCCGTCAACCCGCCGGAACTGGCCGATGTCCGCACCACCGGCGACCGCATGGAGCCGGCGGCTGCCGTGAGCGGCGGCGGCATCCATTGGCTTGCCGACGGCGATATCGACATCCGGCGCACCCGCCCCGACCGCGATCAGACCGGACGGAACTGGATCGGGCTGCGGTCCAACGGCGACTATGTCGTGACCGGCGTCAGCGAGGCGTCACTGCTGCCGGCGGGGCTGGTCGTATTGCTGGTTGTCGGAGCCCTGCTGGCGGCCTGGAGACGGGAGGGGCGGTAGGACGGTCGAACGGGGGCGATCCGACGGATCGTCCTCCTCCTGGTACCAGTCCGGGTCTTCTTCGCCCTTCGCTTCCAACTCGTCGGCATCGTCGGGAAACCCCTGGGCGTACCAGTCCTCCACCATGATCCCACGCGATGGCGGCTCCTGATATGCCGGCGGCTGCGGCGACTGCATCAGGGCGAGGCCGAGCATGGACAATCCCCAGATGCTCACGCCCGCAAGCCAAGCGCCGATGATCTCGTTGGTTTTCACAGCTTCGTTCCATAGACAACGTCAGGCTGATTAAGAATCACATTTGTCGCGGTGCAACCCATTACAAGACATGGTTGTGGCGATCGCGGTATCATAAGGCCTTGACCGGATGGGCGATGTGACTGATCTCTCATCCATGATGACTCAGACATTCCTGGACGAGCCGGGACGGACCGGCAGCCGTGGCCGGTCGCTGCTCATGCTGCTGGCCTTCGTGATCCTCGTGGCGGTCGCCTCTGCGACGGCCTCCTCGGTGACCTTGCCGCAGATCGGCGGCTGGTATGCCGGCCTGGAGAAGCCATGGTTCAACCCGCCGAACTGGCTGTTCGGCCCGGTCTGGACGGCGCTGTATGCCATGATGGCGATAGCCGGCTGGCTGGTCTGGCGCGAACGCGGACTGAACGGCGCACGCGGCGCCCTTGCGCTGTTCGGCCTTCAACTGGCGTTGAACATCCTGTGGTCGCTGATCTTCTTCGGCCTGGAAAGTCCGGGTGCCGCCTTCATCGAGATCGCGGCGCTCTGGGCCGCCGTCGGCGCTACGATGGTGGCTTTCCGGCGAATCAAGCCGCTGGCGGGTTGGCTCTTCGTACCGTACCTGCTCTGGGTCAGCTACGCGGGGGTGCTGAACGGTGCGGTGTGGTGGTTGAACGGGTAGTATACCGCACTGTAGTCGACTATCCTGCTTTCAGGGCATCTTCGACTGCATCGGGGTGCTTCTCGATGACTTTCAGAAGTACCCGCGCCGATCTGTCAGGTCGTCGGCGCCCTTGCTCCCAATCCTGAACGGCCCGGGCATCCAACCCAAAACGGTTTGCAAACGTCACGCGGCTGAGACGCATCGCCTTGCGAAGAGCGCCGACATCGACGTCGGGCACCTCGACCGTATGCGTCGAAGTCTTGCCCCGGGCTCCACCCATGTAGGCAGCAGCTTCCTGCATAGCCTCGATCAGATCGTCGCCGAAATCGCTCATTTCGTCTTCCTCTTCGGGTGTGACGCCTTGATCAATGCAGCCAACTTGCTGACCGTCTTCTTCTGATCCGATGTCAGGTCATCCTGTTCGTCCTTCCCGTAAATCAAGAGAGCGAACAAGGGCATGCTGTCGTCGAGATAATAGTAGATAACCCGCGCGCCGCCGGACTTTCCTTTGCCCCTGGCCGAGATTCTCACTTTGCGAACCCCACCGGTCTCGGGAATTTCGTCACCGGCAAGCGGATTGTTCGCCAGAAAATCAATTACAGCCTTGCGCTCTCCTTCAGCCAGAACCTTATCCGCACGTCGGCTGAACACGGACGTCTCAACAACAGTGATAGACCGGACCTTCATGATTGAAGATGCGGCATTGCCGCAGCCAAGGCAAGCATGGAAAGATCTTTCTGCTCCCTCATCGCAGAAAGACCCGCAGCGCATCTTCCGAAGGCAATGACGCTATCTTGTACATGAGCTGATCGGCGAGGTCGCGGGGGATGCCGGCGCGGCGGAGGCGGCCGCCCAGTTCGCGGCGGACGTCTTCGATCGGGATGTGGGCCGGGGCGAGGTCGCGGGCGTGGCGGATATGGCTGAAGATGCGGGACAGGCTGCCGAACAGGAACACGCCCTTCTGCCGGCCCATGTCCGTTTCCGCAAGATCGAGCAGGTAGCCGATCTGGCCGCCGGAAGTGTTCAGGGTACCGCAGAGCTGCTGGACGGCGGTTTCGAACGGCAGGTCGGTTTCACCCGACCGCAACGCCGTCTTGGCCCGGCGCGTCAGCGCCACGCTCATTTCCGGACCACCGCGAAAACCGCTGAAGCAGGCGAGAGAAGCGGCGATGCGGTGGAAGGCGATGGCGCAGTAGCGCGAGCCGTCCTTGCTCAGCGGGTGATGGCCGTCCAGGCCGGCGCGGACCCGCCGCAGCAGGGCAGCCTCCACTTCCGGCAGGCGCCAGCCGGCCAGCGCGTTGCTCAGGTCCATCAGGACGGGGGTGAAAGGAAGCCGGTCGTCCAGCTTGCCGTTCAGTGTCGCCAGCAGGCCCAGCAGGGCGGAGCCCAGGTCGGGCGAATAGCCGATCAGCGCCTTGACCGGGTCGCGTCCGTCTATCGTCTCCGCCAGGAACTGGTCGATCGCCGTGATCCCTTGCGGATCGCAGTCCTCGTCTTCCAGGATCATGAGGAGCGATTGGACTTTGTCGCACCACTCGCGATGCCCTTCCAGCAGCCGGCCGAAGGCATAGCTCATGACGCGGTCGTATTCCGCCGGCGCGCAGCCGTCGGCGATCCGCTCCTGAAGCGCCGACATCCCGTCGGTGGCGAGAAGCTTGGCGTAGGGCGCCAGGGTATTCGACGTCTGGGCAAGCTGCTTGAGCCGCATCCAGAGGGCGCCGAGTTCGCGCTCCCGGTCCGGCATGAAGCAGGAGACGTCGCGAGTCTGGATCTTGGCGAGCCGGGTGATGCCGGAGTTCAGCAGCATGCCCTCCCGCTCGATCGTGCGGAGGGCAATCCAGTCGTGCAGCGTCTCGCTCGAGACGGCGATCTGCCGGTCGGCGTAGCGGCGGGTCAGCCGCAGCAGGGTCATGCGGCTGGGATAGCCGTAGACGTCCAGCACATCCTTGCAGGAACTGGCCTCGTCGATGGGCGTGATGCCGACGACCTCGGTGCCGCCTCCCTGCGAGGCCCGCTCGAAGACGACGGTCTGGGTATGCTTGCCGACCTGGACGACCTGGACGCGGCCATATTTGGCGAGGCTGAGCAGATAGGTCGCGCGCTCCGTCGCCTGTCGCTGATCCTCGAAGATACCGTCGATGCTGGAATAGCCGCCCTGTTCGACCACGACTTCGAATCTGGCCTGCTTCTTCCAGGAAAACATCACTGCGACGGGTCCCTGTGCGAAAAGGTTGAGATCGCCCCCTTATCGCATCATATACCGGCACGAACAAACAGCAATTAGAGTCACATTTTATTGATCATCTTGACCGCCGCGATGGCGGCGCCGAACCCGTTGTCGATGTTGACGGTCAGGATGCCCGGCGCGCAGGAGGCGAGCGCCGAATGAAGCGCCGCCGTGCCCCCGGCGGAAACCCCATAGCCGACGCTGGCCGGGACGGCGATGACCGGCGCGTCGATCAGGCCGGCGAGCACGCTGAACAGGGCGCCTTCCATGCCGGCCACCGCGATGACGACGCGGTAGCTGCGGATATCGTCGAGGCGGCGCATCAGCCGCCACAGTCCCGCCACCCCGACATCGGCGATGACGGGGGATTGGAAACCGAGGAACTCCAGTGTACGTGCGGCCTCGGCGGCGACCGGCAGATCGGAGGTGCCGGCCGCGACGATGCCGACGCCGGGTCTTAGACCGGGTTCGGCAGGGGTTTCGCCGCACCACCCGGTACGCGAAACCGGGTCGTAGTTGGCGAGCGCCGCGCGGCTTTCCTCGCCCAAGGACGCGAAGACCGGCGGTTCAAGGCGGGTGAACAGGAGACGGCGCCCTGCGTCGACGGTCGCCTTCAGGATCGCTTCGATCTGGGCAGCGGACTTGAAAGCGCAAAGCACCGCTTCGGGAATGCCGGTGCGGCGCTCGCGCTCCCAGTCGATCTGAAAGTCGTTCCCGATGTCGCTCACGATACCCCGCGCAGGAAGGCAGATCCCCGGCGGTAAGGGCGGACGCCGGTGAAGACTCGTCCGGTCCGGCGGCACAGCGCTTCCACCAGACGGCCGATCTCGTCGCGTCCGATCCCCATCTCTCCCACCTCGACCGCCACGCCGGCGTGGGTGATGCGGCAGCGGATGTTCGGTTCGCCGGGGATGACGTCGGCAACCGCCCGTTCCACCGTGTCGATGAAGCCGAGGTCGTCGGCGTCGATGGCGATGCCGGTCTCGACCCGGCTGGACAGGCAAGGCTGGGCCGGCAGTTCCGCCAGATCGTCCAGGCCGTGCAGGCGCGCGATCTCGCGGACAGCGGCCTTGTCGATCCCGGCCTCGACGAAGGGATGGACGACGCCGCGCTGGGAGGCGGCCTTCAGGCCGGGGCGGTAGTCGCCGAGGTCGTCCAGGTTGGTGCCGGATGCGACCGTCCCCTGGGTGACCGAGCGGATGCGGTCGTAGAGGTTCGACTTGCAGAAATAGCAGCGGTCCACCGGGTTGGCGCGGTAGCGCGGGTCCTCGAACTCCCCGGCGTCGGCAACGGTGAGCGCCCAGCCGTGGCGTTCCGCGTGGGCACGAACGCGGGCAGTCGCATGAGCCGGCACGGCGGGAGAGACGGCATGCAGCATGCCGACCTTCCCGCTGGAGAAGCGGTGCGCGACATAGGCCAGCGTCATGCTGTCCACCCCGCCGGAGACGGCGATCACCAGCTCGGGATAGCGGTTCAGGGCGGCGATCAGCCGTGATTGGGCATCGGCGCCGCTCATCGCTCGGCCTCCGACTTCGCGGTCCGGCGGCCGGCGAGGCTGTCGATGGATGCCAGATCGTCGCTTTCGGCCTTGGCGGTCGCGGCGCCGCCGGGACGGTCCACCCGCTTGACGCGGATATCGGAGCCGCTCTGATCGGCGCTACGCTCCAGCGTCGAGCGCTGCTCGGCCCGCCAGCGCAGGCCGATGGTCGATGTCTCGATGAAGCAGAGCCGCTGGACGGCTTCCAGAGCTTCCGGCCGCACCAGCAGGCGGAACTCCGTCAGCGGCCTGCCCTTCTTGCCCGATAGGGACGCCAGCGCCACGTCGAGCACGCCGTCGGCGGCGCGCAAGCGGTCGGCGGCGATGCCGATCTCTTCCCCTGTCATGTCGTCGATGTCGAAGGAGAGCACCGCGACGGTCCGCGCTTCGCCCGGACTGCCGGCTGAGGCGGCGGTCTCGAAGACCAGCGCGCGCAGGACATTCGGCATGCCGGGCAGGTCGCGGGTTCCCGCTCCCATGCCGGCGCCGGTCAGCTTGCCGCCGCTTCGGGTGGCGCCGGCGGCGAGATGGCGCAGGATGGCGGCCCCCGTCGGCGTGACGCGCTCGCCCCCTACCCCGTCGTCGCGCCATTCGAACCCGTCGAGGATGCGCGCGGTCGCCGGGGCCGGGGCCGGCAGCAGGCCATGCGCCGTCCGTACCCGTCCGCCGCCGAGCGGCAGGTCGGACATGCTCCAGGTGGCGTCCAGCGCCGCTATGATGGAGCCGCTGGCGACCACGTCCATCAGCGAGTCCCAGTCGCCGATTTCGTGGAAATGCACGTCACCCAGCGGGACGCCGTGGATGAAGGCTTCGGCTTCGGCCAGGATGGTGAGGATCGCGACGGCATGGTCCGCCGTCCCCTCGGCCAGAGGAGCGGAACGGATCAGTTCGACCATGTGCCGGTAACTGCCGGAGCCGTCATGGTGATGATGGCCAGCATCGTGGCGATGCCCCTCCAGTCCGAAACGCAGCACCGTCAGGCCTGCGCTGGTTCCTTCCATGAAGTGAGCGGTTCCGGCGGCCGTAGGCAAGACGGCGGCGACGTCATCGAGCACCCGCCGGCGCAGTTCCGGCACGGCATCGGTCAAGGCTGCGACGAACATGTCGCCGGCGATGCCGCCGACGACGTCGAGGTGGATATGCCGAAGGCTCATGCCGCCTCATGGACCGGGACCACATAGGGTCCTTCGGGGATGATGGCGACATGCGGATCGTTGTGGCGCTGGATGCTCTCGGCCACGGCGGCGTCGAGATCGCCGATGACTTCGACGGCGGTGATGCGCCGCTCCTCCGCGTCCAGGCCGGAGGTGTAGAGCATGACCCTGCCGATCCGCATCGGCTTCAACTGCATTTCGGTCTGCCACTCGTCCACCTCGGCGAGCGACTTGGCCGTCAGGGTGGCGAGGAAGCGGTCGGGACCAAGCTCGACCAGCCGGGTCTGCGCCTCGCGGAACTCCTTCGACCCCATGCCTTCCGAGCAGGCCGACGCGATGATCAGCGTACCGCCCGGCTCCAGGATGTCGAGCGGAGTCACCATCCCTTTGACCGTCTGGTAGTAGGTCTTGTCCAGCGGATAGCCGGCGGAGGAGGTCACGACGGTCTTGAAGCGCCGGGGCACCTTGATGCGGGTGATGTCCTGGATGAACTCGACGGCGGCCAGATGGCTGGCGATGATCTCACCGAAGGTGACGTGGACGAGGTCGCGATCCTCGTCGATCACGGTGTTGAGCGCATAGATCTCGCCCAGCGTCCGGACGATCTCCAACTGCTCCTCGTGCAGCGGGTTGCCGACCAGATTGCACTGAACAGCCAGCGGGTCTTCCATGAAGCGGGCGGAATGGAAGGTGCGGATCGTCTCGTGACCGGCGACGCCGGGAGCCACCACCTTGCGTCCACCCGACCAGCCGGCCATGAAGTGCGGCTCGACGAGGCCGGTGGCGATGCGGAGGTCCGCCTCGACGAAGCGGCGGTCGATCCGGACCGGCGTTCCGCGCGTGGCGGTCACGCCAAGGTCCACATGGTCCTCGTCGCGCATCGCGAAGTGGTTTTCCACCCTGACATTGTCGAGCACCCATGGGGCGCCGACGAGTTCGGCCATCTCAACACCCTCGTTGGGGCGGTGCAGGCCCGTCGCGATCAGGACGGTGATGCTGTCCTTGGGGATGCCGGCCGCCACCATCGTCTCGATCATGGGGCGGAGGAACAGGCGGTTCGGGACGGGCCGGGTGATATCGCAGATCAGGATGCAGGCGCTCTTGCGCCCCTGCGCCAGCGTCGCCAGCGGCGGCGCGTCGATCGGGTTGTCGAAGGCGGCATGGATGGCGCCGGTCTGGTCCGCCAGTTTCGGCAAGGTCGCCTTGCGGATCACGGTCGCCTCGGCCCGTTCGGGCAGGCCTACCGTCAGGTGTCCGCGCCCGAAGGCGATATCGACGGTCTTGTACGGCTCCATGACCAACTCCTCAACGTTTCTCATTCAGATGCGGCGGCTACCCTATATGCCGGTTCGTATATGGTAGCCGCCACAGCCTGGACGAGATAGATCGTTTAGCGAATAGTCTGCTATGCGATCAATTGTAGACGGCGTCGGGCAGCCACAGCGCCACCTCCGGGAAGACGTAGAGGATGAGCAGGCAGACGACGACGATGCCGAGGAACGGCATGACGCCGGCGAAGATCTGCTCGATCGTGACATGCTTGGGTGCGACGCCCTTCAGGTAGAACGGCGCCATCGCGATCGGCGGCGACAGGAATGAGGTCTGGAGGTTGAGCGCCACCATGATCCCGAAGAACAGCGGATCGATGCCGAAGTTGTCCAGCAGCGGCAGGAAGATCGGCACGAAGATGATGATGATCTCGGTCCATTCCAGCGGCCAGCCCAGCACGAAGATGATCGCCTGCGCCAGGATCATGAAGGTGATCGGATTGAGGTTGAGGCTCATCACGAACTCCTCGATCACGCTCTGGCCGCCCAGATAGCCGAACACCGAGGAAAAGATGAAGGAGCCGACGAACAGCCAGCACACCATGGCGGTCGTACGGCCGGTCAGGAACACCGATTCCTTGAGCTTGTCCAGGGTCAGCGCCCGGTAGCATGCCGCCAGGATGATGGCTCCGAGGGCTCCCATGGCGGCGGCTTCCGACGGCGTCGCAAGGCCGAACAGGATGGCGCCCAGCACCGAGAAGATCAGGGCCGTCAGCGGCAGGAACGACCGCGCCAATTCGGACAGCGCCCGTCCCCAGGTGGCGTCGCGCAGCATCTCGGGCGGCGGCGGCGGCGCCATGGCGGGGCGGAAGAAGGCGATGCCCACGACATAGAGCATGTAGAAGCCGGTCAGCATCAGACCGGGAATGAAGGCCGCCGCGTAGAGCTTGACCACCGAGACGCCCGCCGTGGCGCCGTACAGGATCAGCATGACGGAGGGCGGGATCAGGATGCCCAGGCATCCGCCGGCGCAGACGACGCCAGCCGCCAGCCGCGTGTCGTAACGCGCTCGCAGCATCGCCGGGAAGGCCAGCAGACCCATCAGGGTCACCGTGGCGCCGACGATGCCGGTTGCCGTGGCGAACAGGGCGCATGTGGCGAGGGTGGCCACCGCCAGCGAGCCGGGCATGCGGCCGAACGTCATCTGGATCGACCGGAACAGCCGGTCCAGGATATTGGCGCGCTCGACCAGATAGCCCATGAAGACGAACAGCGGGATGGAGATCAGCACGTCGTTCGACATCACCGCGTAGGTGCGCTGGACGAACAGGCTGAAGATCGCGTCCCCCATGCCCATGTAGCCGAAGCCCAGGCCCAGCGCCATCAGGGTGAAGGCGATGGGGAAGCCCAGTGTGATCGCCCCGATGAACAGGACGAGCATGGTGAGGCCGAGTTGAGGATCGGTCATCGGGCCAGCCCCGCTTCCCGGCGTGCCGCCGCTTCGGCCAGGATCTGCTGTTCGAGTTCCTCGACATCCTGAAGGCGCTGCGGCCACCAGCCGTTCCGGATGCAGATGACGCAGCGGACGCTCTCCGCCAGCCCCTGAAGCAGCATCAGCACGCCGACCAGCGGGATCAGCATCTTGAACGGCCACATCGGCGGACCGTCGGGACTGAACGCCGAACGCTCGTTGAACATGTAGGAGATCTTGAAGAAGCCCCAGCCCGAATAGATCAGCGCCAGAACCGCCGCGAAGAAAAACAGGATGTAGAGCGTCAAGTCGACGGTGGCCTGGACTCGCGGCGACCACTTGCGATACATGAAATCGCCCCTGACATGCCCGTTCCGCGACAGTGCATAAGGACCCGCCATCATGAACAGCGTTCCGTACAGCATATAGCTGACATCGTATGCCCAGGTAGTCGGCGCGTTGAAGACGTAGCGGCTGAAGACTTCGTACACGATCACAAACGTCATGGCGACAATCGACCATGAGAATATCTTACCGACCCAGGTATTTACCTTGTCGATAGCAAGCAGGAGCCCTTGCATACAGCCTCCCTCCCTGTTGGTATGTTATTGCTTGGTTTTTAGTCTTGGCCGGCGCCAGTGCTCACAGGTGGGCCGATCGGAAGGCGGGAGATCGAGAGGATAACCAAGTAGCTTTGCCGCACCGCACAATAAAACTGCCGCCAAGCCATGGTGTCACTCGATCGGAAGAGATACCTGCACCTTAAATATCATGGAATTTGTTTCAGCAAAAACGGAAAACAATCTATCGTTTTCGCCAGCCTGGGTGGCCTCATGTTTCGAGGGCCGGGAAGGACTGCAAGGCTTGATCTTACCGCCCAGCAGAATGGCGCCGGCTAGGCGATCGCTTCTCCGAGAGCACGCCCTTGTCAGCGCCCGAATCCGGCGCCGCCTCGTCCACGCCGGCATGCTCGAGCATCCGCATCGCGATCTCGTGCTCGCCCATAACAGCCAGCGAACATCCCATCTCCTCCAGATGGCCGACTGCGGCACTCGTATGGGCCCGGGCGATGATTTCCAGGTCGGGATTGGCGGCACGCGCCTGTTCGACCACCTGCCCCGCCTCGAAGGCTTCCGGTACGGTTACGAAGAGACGGCGGGCGGCATGCAGGTTCGCGGTCGCCAGCACGCGGGGATCGGCGGCATTGCCGACGAAGACCTCGGCACCGTCCCGCCGCGCGGCGGCGACCTCGTCAAGGCGTTCCTCGAACACGAGCACCGGCCGGCCGGCGGCACGCAGGCCTGAACCGACCAGCGAACCGACGCGGCCATATCCGACGATGACGTCGTGCCCTGTCAGGGAGCTGGCCGTGAGCGGGACGGCCTCCTCGTCCGCGACCACGGCCGCGACGGGTTCGGCGGGTTCGGATACGGGAGCGGCGGGCGTGTAGACGCCGGGACCGGCAAGGGCGGGTTTCGGCGCCGGACGCAGCTTCTCGAATGCCATGAAGACGAACGGGTTGAGCAGGATGGAGATGATGGCGCCGGCCAGGATCAGGTCCCGCCCCTCCGTCGGCAGCACCTCCATGCTGACGCCCAGGCCGGCCAGGATGAACGAGAACTCGCCGATCTGCGCCAGACTGGCGGATATCGTCAGGGCGGTGGAATTCGAGCGGCCGAAGGCCTTGACGATCAGGAAGGCGGCGATGGTCTTGCCGACGATGATGATCGCAACGGTGCCGATCACCGACCAGGGCGACCGGATCAGGACGCCGGGATCGAACAGCATGCCGACCGACACGAAGAACAGCACCGCGAAGGCGTCGCGCAACGGCAGCGCTTCCTCGGTGGCGCGCTGGCTCAGCGGACTTTCGGCCAGGACCATGCCGGCGAAGAAGGCGCCGAGCGCGAACGACACGCCGAACAGCGCCGCCGCTCCATAGGCGATGCCGAGCGCCACGGCGTAGACCGACAGCCGGAACAGCTCGCGGGAGCCGGTATGGGCGGCGTAGTGCATGATCCAGGGCACGATGCGCCGGCCGGCGATCAGCATGATGGCGACGAAGGTTGCGACCTTGACCAGGGTGATGCCGGCCGACCACGCGATCGTCTGCCAGGACGCCGTTCCCCCGGCGCCTCCCAGGGCGCCGCTCAGCGCCGGCAGCATCACCAGCGCCAGCACCATGACGAGGTCTTCCACGATCAGCCAGCCGACCGCGATCCGGCCCCGTTCGGTTTCCAGGATGCGTCTTTCCTGCAAGGCGCGGATCAGGACGACCGTACTGGCGACCGACAGCGCCAGGCCGAAGATCAGTCCGGCTCCCATCGTCCAGCCCAGGCTCCACGCCAGCGCCATGCCCAGCAGCGTCGCAACCGTGATCTGAACGACCGCTCCGGGAAGGGCGATGGTCCTGACCGACATCAGGTCCTTCAGCGAAAAATGCAGGCCGACCGCGAACATCAGGAGGATCACGCCGATTTCCGCCAATTGGTTGGCAAGTGCCTGATCGGCCACGAAACCCGGCGTAAAGGGACCTACGGCGATACCGGCGAGCAAATATCCGACCAGGGGCGACACGCGAAATTTATGAGCCACCAACCCAAGAACGAAGGCCAGTGCGAGCCCGATGGCGATAATGGCGATAAGAGGCGTGTCATGCCCTGGCACTAAATCTCTCCCCGGGAATGCAATGAGACTACAAATAGCTGTACCGGTCACATGGGACCAAATGCCTCAGTTTCAACCAAAATGTCCCACATTGACCTTTTGGAATAGCAAGCCTATCTAGCTGGCCATGCCGCTGACATCGGAACAATGCCGCGCCGCAAGGGCGCTTCTGGACTGGACGCAGGACGACCTCTCCATCCGGGCCGAGGTCAGCCGCAGCACCGTCCGCGGCTTCGAAGGCGGACAGCACGAGTTGCAGCGCGCCACGGCAGCAGCGATCCGCCGCGCCTTGGAGGCGGGCGGCGTCATCTTCCTGGATCCCGATGCCGGTTGCGGGCCGGGTGTCAGGCTTGAGCAACCCGCCCACTCCGATCGAGCCAGGGGCCAGTCCTGATCCGTGATTGAAGCCGGACCATCAAGCCCAAACATTCTTCAGGCCCATACATTCTTCAGGCCAATACATTCTTCAAGGATGCGCGAAGAATCCTGGTTGAAAGGGAGATACGGCGATGACCGACGATACGATCCCGGCCCCGGACGAAGGAGTCGCCGACCCCGGCCGGATCAGCGGATACCATGCCCACATTTACTACGATCCGGCGGTAAACCGCGACCGGGCAGAGGCGATCCGCAACCGTATCGCGGCGTCCTTCCCCGAAGCGCTGCTAGGACGCTGGCACGACCAGCCGGTAGGACCGCATACGTCGGCCATGTATCAGGTGGCATTCCCGTCGGAACTCCTGCCGAAACTCCTCCCCTGGCTGATGCTGAACCGCCTCGGCCTGCCGGTTCTGCTCCATCCGTCGACCGGGGACGACTACGCCGACCATACCGATCATGCCGCATGGCTGGGCGAGGTCCTGCCGCTGAAGTTGGAAGTACTTCGAAGAAACGGGTGACCCGGAAAGCAGAAAGGCCGCCCCGAAGGGCGGCCTTTCCATTGTCAAACCACGATCCTTTTCAGATCACGATACGACTTCTTACAGAAGCTGGGTTCCGCCGGAGGCGAAGACCCTGGTCTCGACGATCGTGGATCGCGGCTTGGAACAATTAGACACAGGACCACCTCCTTTCACTTGTTGATGAGATGTTCCCTATATGGAAACGTCTCGGGAACGCGCAAGAGCCGCCGCAGCACTTTTTCCCGGCGTCAACCGCCGCCGCGCACACCGGTCGTCGCTCCCCGAGCGAGCTGCCGTGCCTGCCGGACCTTGTCCATGCAGGCTCCGCTGTCGCCGCGTTCGGCGGCGGCGCGGCCCTCGCGCAGCATCGACGTCATATCGTCGGTCTGCTGCGGAGAAAGCCTTGCGCCGGCGAGCCCGCCCGGCTGCTGTCCCGGGTTCTTGCTCATCGGGACCGGATCGATGCCGCGAACCGGTTGCTCGGTGCGGATTCCGCTGCCGATCGGCGCAGGAGCGACGACGCCGTCCGATCTTTCGATATCCTTGGAAACCGTGTCGCGGCTGGCCGCTCTGCTTTGGGTCCTGTCGGCATCGGCCATCGCAGATCCTGCCATCTCGCCATCCGGTGCGGAAGAGCCCCGGCCGGCGTCTGCGAAGGCGGCCTCCAGCCGCTGGATTTCGTTAAGGCAGCTTTCCTGCTGAGCCGCGGCCGGATTGTCCGCGGCGCTTGCGACTATCCCTGCGCTTACAAGGGCCATGGCGATGATCGTGCTGCGCATAGCGTAGTTCCTCGTACTTGCCGTCGTCAGGTCGCATCCTTGCGTCGAGCCTTGGACATCCGGCCACTGTTGGCTGCCCCCGGCGACAGAGGAGTCCCCGGCGATCCCATGGCATCCATCCGGCCTGCCGCGACGGTCGACAGGTTAGGCTCGCCTTCCGACGAGATTTCCCGGGACGCCTGCTCCCAGTGCCGGTCTTGCTGACCTTCGGGTCGGCCGGCCTGCTCCCATAGCTCGTGGGCACGCTGCCGGACCCGCTCCTCCCTGTCGCCGCTCATCGCCGCAACTCCTTCAGCCTTCTTGTGTTCAGCCGCTCTTGCCGACGCCCTTCATGACATCCGCCATGGTCTCGAACTTCCCATCGGGCATCTTGTCGATCAGGTCGAGGACCTCGCCGTCGGCGCCCTGCTGCCTGGCATGTTCCAGGATGTCCTGCTTGCCGGCCGGAAAATCGATGCCCTTCAGGTGCTTGGTGACGTCTATGGGGGAATGCCCCTCCAAACCCTTGCTCATGTCTGTCCCTCCAGTTGGAAGCGAAGCTGCTCGCCCCGACAACAGGACGGGAAGTGGATCGTCACAACGGCATCCTCACACTTCCCCATGATACTGGAAGGCCTTCTCCGTGCGCGCCTCTGGAAGAAGAGCCAGACATGAGTGACCGTATCCTGGGGTTTTTTCGATACCACAGTGACTCTGGACCGCGAGGGGCCATCCAGTTCATCAGGGCTGAGACAACCCCGGGCAAAGGTTCATCCTGTAGCTCCCACCCTATCGCAGTTCGACGATATGGATGACTCGGACAATCTGATCCGCGAAGCGGGACTCTGTCTGATCGAGATGGAATTGACCGAGCCCTACGACGACTCGATGGACTTTTTCAGTTGGCGGACAAACAAGGCCTCGGCATCTGAACAGAAAGATTAGGCTGACCGGCAATTGCGCAGCATATCAGGATCACTGAGGCCGCTTATCCGTCCTACGACGAAGTTTACCATACATGCCTACCGCCTCTTGGGCGAGGACCACCACGTCCACCGTGTGATAGCGAACCTGCCCGCCTTCTGTAGCCAACCGGCCCCCGCCGCATTTGCATTCCCTCCCGTCCTTTGCTTCTATCGCCCCTGAAACCAGAAGGACGGATGAAGCGGATGCGCATACTGTTTACCGGACAGGCTCCGATACCGGACGAACGGGCCGAGAGCCCCACCGTAAGTCTCCAGCCGTAAGCCCCCAGCCGTGCCCCCCCCTTCCC
This sequence comes from Skermanella sp., assembly GCF_059503625.1. Classification (NCBI taxonomy): domain Bacteria; kingdom Pseudomonadati; phylum Pseudomonadota; class Alphaproteobacteria; order Rhodospirillales; family Azospirillaceae; genus Skermanella; species Skermanella sp. The sequence continues at coordinate 3,427 of NZ_JCACHA010000563.1, read as the reverse complement.
GCCCCGCTCCGACGCCGTTCATTCTCTGCGCGGATGATTACGGCTTCTCGCCGGGCGTCAGTTCTGCCATCCGCGACCTGATCGACCGGGGCCGGCTGTCGGCCACCAGTTGCATGACGATGTCGCCGTTCTGGCGGGACCATGCCTCCTGGCTGAAGCCCTACGCCGATCAGGTCGATGTCGGCCTTCATCTGACCTTGACCGACCACCAGCCCATTGGCCCGATGCGGCACACGGCGCCGGCGGACCGGCTGCCGCCGCTTCGCACCCTGATGCAAAAGGCGCTCACCTATCGGCTGGATCGGGCTGAGGTCGATTCGGAATTGAATCGCCAGCTCGACGCGTTCGAGCGCGATTTCGGACGCGCTCCCAGCCATATCGACGGGCACCAGCACATTCATCAACTTCCCATTGTACGGCAGGCTTTAATCAAAGCTGTTAAAAGTAGGTACGAGGGAGAAAAAATCTACTTGAGATTATGTAGTGAAAGTTATGCCGCGACCCTTAGGCGCGGCATCGAGATTCCGAAGAGTATTTTGATTTCATCGCTCGGACGAGGCTTGCGCAGACTTGCGCACAGGCATACTGTTGCAGGCAACAGTAGCTTTCGCGGCATATACGATTTCTCCAACCGCGTTCCGTTCGGCACTTTGATGGACCGTTTCGTCGAGGACATTCCACCGAGGGGGCTGGTGATGTGCCACCCCGGTATTCCTGACGAAGAGCTTCGCGCACTGGACCCCGTGGTGGACCAGCGTCGCGTCGAGTATGACTGGTTGGGCGGGCACGGCTTGCCGTCTCTGTTGGCGAAGCAGAATCTTCGGCTGAGCCGCTTCTTCGATTAGCGATGTCTTCGACCGAAGTCTTCTTTCGATCAGTTGAACCCGCTGTGCCGGAGAGCCCATACATGACTTTGGAGAGCCGTGCGGACGCGCCGGAACTCCTCCTGGATCTGTAGCATTCTCTGGTTGCCTTCCTCCTTGAATCCCCTCGTCGGCATGTCGCGACATCGCGCCAGCAGCTTTACCAACCGTATGGCGCCGATATGGGTCGAACTGCTTCCCAGCGAATCAGCGTGCTCCCGGAAGGTGAGGACGTCTCCTTCGTTCAAAGCCTGGCACATCGCGTCGATCAGTTCGGCTCCGTCGATAAGGAAAACGGAAATGACGTCCTCCAGAAAGCCGTTGTCGGGGTCGAGCGACTGGAGTGCGTCAAGCGCCGCCTCGTCGATCGACGGTTCCGCGACGGCGGAAAAGCGGGGATGGGACGAGATCGACGCGATCACCCCGGTCTCCAGCGCCTGCCGCGCGCTGAAGGACGCAGCGCCTAAGCGATCGACCGCCTCAAGCAGGCGGAAGCCCTCGACCGGCATCGGCAGAACCTCGTTCATCCCGGCGGAAACGCAGCGCTTGCGCATGGGATCGTCCAATCCGGGCGCCAAGCCGACGATCGGCAGGTTGGCGTCCTCCGACCGCATGAAGCGGTACATCCGGACGATGTCCAGGGCACTGGGATTGCGCAGATGCAGGTCGATCAGCATGACGTCCAGACCGCCCTTGTGCAGCAGGTCGAGCGCGCTGTCGCCATTCCCGGCGATGTGGACCGTATGACCGGCGCGCTCCAGTTGCCGGCGCAGGCTGCGGCCGCCATAGTCGCTGTCCTCCGCCAGCAGCACCCTGAATCTGCGTTTCGACGTCCCGCCGCTCCGGGCGGCTGCCCCCCCGATCAGCCCGCCGGCCTGAGCCGGCAACAGGATCAGCCCGGACGCGACCCCGATGATCAGATACGGCGCCTCGGACAGGACGCCCGTCGTCAGGGCGACCACCGCCAGACCAAGGACTCCTGCCGCAGCGGCCGCGATAGCGCCCGGCGCCCCATCGCTGAGCGCGCTGCCCAAGGCTATCCAGATGTAAGCGAACATCCAGACCTGCGTGGACGGGTCTCCGACGCACAGGAGCAGGGTAATGCACAGCGTGTCGGCGGCAACGCCGCACATTCGGCGGACACGGCACGGCCGTCCCCGCCACAGCAGGTCGAACATCAGCCCCCAGGCAGCCAGCGAGCCGCCCTGAAGGACCAGCACGGCGGCCTCGGCCTGGGCAGGCCCCGCCTCGGCTGAAAGCACGGTGATCCCGCCGGTGAAAAGGATCATGAGGGTGATGCTTGCGATGCGTGCGACCGACTGGGTGAGTTCGTCGCCGCATCCGAACGCTACTTCCCGCCAGCGCCGGCATACGCCGCGCCGCCGCAGCAGGCAGACGGTGGCGACGGGGCCGGCGCTCAGCATCAGGACCGATAGCAGGCCGAACCAGGGCCTTGCGCCACTCCACCAACTCTCCGGCAAGCCTTCCGGCCAGCCGCCGCGCAAATCACCCGGCAGCCCGCTCAGCCAGAAGGAAACGGCTCCGGCCACGATCAGCCCGAGGAGCGCAGCGATCATCGAGATCAGCAATCCCATGATCCGAACCGGTGGCGGGGGCGGCAGGTCGAGTTCGGCATCCGAATCGACCGTCGGGTCGGGGATCTGACCGGTCATGCCGGCTCTCCATCGACCAGACGGGAGCGGGCGGTCACGTCCATCGAAACCGTGACGATGCGGACGATGGCGCCGGCGCGGTTGCGAACGGGTGTCTTCAGCGTAACCAAGGTGCGACAGACGCCGTCGGGCATCTCGACCTCCTCCTCAAACGGGGTCATCGGCTCACCCCGGTCCGCGACGCGCCGGTCGAGCGCCATGGCGCGCGTCCCGCCGTCTCGCGGCAGCAGATCCGCCGGCGACCGGCCCACCGCCCTTTCGGCGGTGACTCCCAGTGCCGCGGCATAGGTGCGGTTGACATATTGATACCGGCCATCCGGGCCGGTGGCGGATACCATGGCTGGGACGGTGTCCAGGACGGCGACGAGATCGCGCGCCCGGGCGACGGTCGCCCGCGGGTTCTGTCCCCGCAGCAGCAGGTGCTGCCGCCGCAGCGTCAGCAGCGTCCTGACGCGGGCGCGGAACTCCAGCGGATCGACGGGCCCCAGCAGGAAATCGTCCGCTCCCGCCTCCAGCGCCTGCCGTCTCAGGCGGGCGTCGTCGAAAGCCGTTACGACGACGACCGGAACGTGCGTCCGGTCGGGCTGGGCACGGAAGCGCCGGATGAAAGCGGCGCCGTCCAGTACGGGCATTTTGAAATCGGTGATGCAAAGGTCCGGGCAATTGCTCGCCGTCCAGTCCAGGGCTTCCACCGGGTCTGAAAAGGCGTGGACGATGATGTCAGCGGCCAGCGAACCGGCCAGCTTTGACAGGATCTTCAGATTGATGCGGCGATCGTCCACGACGACGACAATGGGCATAGGTGCGCAATGGGCTCGTGACGATTCATGTGCAGGGTTGGTGACACCGCATCCATACCGATCCGGCATCGCTCAGAATGCACACTAACCC
>NZ_JCACHA010000562.1:0-22886 GCF_059503625.1 Skermanella sp. | reverse complement strand
CGCTGACAGACTTCGAATGGGCGCGACAGGTCAATCCATAAGCAGCTTGGTATGAAGCCTATATACGCAGCCAGCGGCACGAGGGTTGGACCCTGCTCCCTGCCCACTATGACGATGGCGGCCTCTCCGGCGGCAGCATGAACCGGCCGGCCCTGCAGCGCCTCCTCGCCGATATTGCTTCGGGCCGGGTCGACCTGGTTGTGGTCTACAAGGTCGACCGCCTGACCCGTTCGTTGTCCGACTTCGCCAAGATCGTCGAGGTGTTCGACGGCCATGGCGCATCCTTCGTCTCGGTTACGCAGCAGTTTAACACCACTACCAGCATGGGACGGCTGACGCTCAACATGCTGCTGTCCTTCGCGCAGTTCGAGCGCGAGGTCACCGGCGAACGCATCCGCGACAAAATTGCCGCCTCCAAGCGCAAGGGCATGTGGATGGGCGGGTCTGTTCCCCTTGGCTACGAGGTCCGGGATCGCAAGCTGGTGGTACACCAGGCCGAGGCCGCGTTGGTCCGCCGCATCTACCAGGTCTACCTGGATTTCGGGACGGTGCGACTAGCGCAACGGCACCTCGCCGCGGAGGGCATCATGGGCAAGGGCGGCCGTGCTCTGGAGCGCGGGGCGTTGTTTCACCTGCTGCAGAACCGCCTCTATCGCGGCGAGATCGCGCATCGAGGCCAGGTTTACGCCGGCGAGCACGCGGCGATCATCGATATCGCGCTGTGGGAGGCGGCGCAGCAGCAGCTTGCCCAAGGGCGAGCGGATCGCCGGTCGGGTGCCAATGCCAGCTACCCGAGCCTGCTGGCGGGGCTGCTTACCGATCCCATGGGCGAACCGATGATGCCGACGCATGCAAGCAAGGCGGGACGGCGGTATCGCTACTATGTTTCGAGCCGACTGCTCACGGGCCTCCGCGAGGAGCATGCCGATGCACTGCGGGTGCCGGCGGCCGCGCTGGAGCGGGTGGTTGCTGACAGGCTCATCCGCCTGCTCACCGATGGAACCGAACTGCTTGGAGTGATGCGGTCCGCGGACGACTTGCCAACAGAGGGCGCACAGCAGCGCAGCATGCTCGCCGCGGCGCAGAACCTGGCACGTCGATGGCAGCAGCAGGGGAACACCGTGGAGCGCGAGACGCTGCTGGCTTTGGATGCGCAAGTTGCAGTGCAGCGGCACGAGATGACCATCCACCTCTCGTCGCAGCGGCTGCTTGCGGTGCTCTCCCGAAAGGCTCGTCAGGCCTCATTCGCATCCGACGACGAGGCTGATGGGCATCTCCCGCGCATTACAATCACGGAGGCGGTAGCACTGCGGCGGGCGGGTCGGGAGATGGCGCTGCTGGTCGCATCGACGGTTGCTGCGGATCGGGCAGACCCTTCGCTAATCAGGCTGGTTGCGAAAGCCTGGGCGCTGCGCGAGGCACTGGTCTCGAGCAGCGCCCAAAGTCTGACGGCCTTCGCGGCCGAACAGGGCATGTCCCAATCCTACGCGACGCGGCTAGTTCGTCTCGCCTGGCTGGCGCCGGACATCATCGAGGCGATCCTCCATGGCCGCCAGCCGGCCAACCTGAGCGCGTCCCGACTGATGCGGGACACCCGTATTCCAACCGACTGGCAGGAACAGCGCCAGGCGCTCGGCTTCGTCTGAGCTGGGGCTGTCGACCGACCATCGGCCGCACTGGTAGAGGTCAGCAGCAGGCTGCCTCACGGCAGGCACCAATCGCCGCTCCCGGACCCCCATCCGTACTGCCACAATGCCCATGGGAGACGCGGGCGCACTTTGGCCGCCAGAAACCGCCCCACCGGCGTCTCTTATGTACAACTGAGGAAACGCCGCGGCGTGTCAGGCCGGAAGCCCGGGGCTTTCGTTACCACCGGCCCAAACACCCCCAAATGGCTGCGACAGGCTGACTGGGTGGTTGTGGACGCAGTCTCGAGCGAACCCGTCTCAGTCAAACCAGGTGCCTACATTCCCTGTTCAACGGGAAAATACAGGGATGAACAGCGTATCCACGCCCTTGGGGGTGAGGGCATCTCCGACAAAGGAAACCAGCTCAAAGGGTTGTGGGCCCGTTCCCTGGCACGGTGAACAGGGAAATACAGCTGGTAGGTCAGGGATTAGATTGGAGCTTGCAGGGACCCGGCGTCGGTCATGTCATGGCTAGCCGCAGCTGTGGCAGAGCCCCTCTGCCGGTAGCGGTGGCCAGGCTGCAGCCCAAAACCCTGGGCGAACAATCTCTCGCTAAGGTTTTCATGCCTTAATTCTCGGTCCACTCACGACAGCCAGGCCTGGAGCCAGCCGATGCGCGCAGACAGGAAACCTCAGCCGCCAGCAACCAGGACCGCTCCGCGGAAAGGACCCGGACGGCCCGAGTACTATAGTTACGAGCAGTATATGCAAGTCTGGCTGTTCGTTCAGGAGTTGATGGCGCGCAACGGCTGGTCGGCCAACCGCGCCTGCCTCTCGTGCGACTTGACGTGGATTGTCGGCGGTCGTGGTGGATCGGAACTAAACTATAAAATACGAGGGCAGACGCTTCGTAGCCTCTACCAACGGGCCAATCGCGTTTTGAGGATAGAGCGTGAGGAACAAGAGGAGTTTCTACGAGCACTTCAGCGGATCGGCGGCACCAGCCTTCGTGCTGCCGACCCGCTCCCTATCGCGGCGGCTTGGAACGCCGAACTGCAGCGCCGGTTCGCTTCGGACAGCTAATTTGCCTAATAGGGCATCTTTTTTTCTATTACTCCACAACTGCAGCGTGATCATTAAGCGGTCTCCCAACCCAATGGAGACCACCGATGGTTTACCCATCGCCGAACCAAGCTCAGCCCACCCGCCTGATCCGAACTGAGGCGGCTCACTATCTCGCGGTCGAGTATCGTCCTCTTTCCAGCCTGCGGCTCGACCCGCGCAACCCGCGAATTCACAGCCCGCGGCAGATCCGCCAGATCGGCCGCAGCATCAAGGCCTTCGGGTTCAACGTCCCGGTGCTGGTCGACAGGGAGGGCAGGGTGGTGGCCGGCCACGGCCGGGTGCTGGCCTGCCAGCATCTCGGTTGGACCGAGGTGCCGACTATCCGCCTTGATCACCTGGGCCCAGAGCAGGCCCGCGCCTTCATGGTGGCCGATAACCGCCTGACCGAAACCTCGTCCTGGGACGAGCGACTGCTCGGCGAAACCCTGCGCGACCTCGCAGAACTGGAACTCGAGTTCAGCCTCGAGGCGACAGGCTTCGAGATGGGCGAGATCGACCTAAAGATTGAGGGCCTCACCACCAGTTCCGAAGGCAAGCCAGATCCGGCTGACACCATCCTCCCGCCGCCCGCTGGCCCTGCGATCACCCGGCCTGGCGACCTGTGGCTGCTGGGCCGTCACCGGCTGCTCTGCGGTAGTGCGCTGGAAGAGACTTCCTACGCGGCTCTCATGCCAGGCGAGCAGGCGGCAATGGTGTTCACGGACCCGCCCTATAACGTGCCCATCGCCGGGCATGTGAGCGGCCTTGGCGCCGTCCAGCATCGAGAATTCGCCATGGCCTCGGGCGAAATGAGCGGCCCCGAGTTCACTGCCTTCCTCCGCACCGCCCTCGGGCTGGCGGCCCGGAATAGCCAGGACGGCTCGCTGCATTTCGTCTGTATGGACTGGCGACACATGGCGGAACTGTTGACAGCCGGTGGCGAGGCCTATTCCGAGCTCAAAAACCTCTGCATTTGGGCGAAAAACAACGCAGGAATGGGCTCCCTGTACCGCAGCCAGCACGAGCTGGTATTCGTCTTCAAGTCCGGCCATGCCCCACACCGGAACAATATCGAGCTCGGCCGCCATGGGCGGCACCGTAGCAATCTCTGGTCCTACCCTGGCGTTAACTCCTTCGGGCGACCCTCGGAGGAGGGCAACCTGCTGGCGCTGCACCCGACCGTAAAACCTGTGAAGCTGGTAGCTGACGCCATCCTCGATTGCTCGTCCCGTGGTGACTGGGTGCTCGATCCGTTTCTCGGTAGTGGTACCAGCTTGATGGCGGCCGAGCGAGTTGGACGCAGATGCTGCGGCTTGGAACTCGACCCGCTCTACGTCGACACCATCATTCGTCGCTGGCAGGCCATGACCGGCGACACCGCCCGGCAGGCAGGGAGCGGCAGGTCCTTTAATGAGACTGCCGCGGAGGTCTCGAATACGCCAACCCTGCAGTGCGAGGAGCCCCGTCATGGCACGTAAGCTCAAGGGCGATTACGAGGTCGGCTTTGGCAGGCCGCCGCAGCATAGCCGCTTCCGTGCGGGTCATTCTGGCAATCCCAAAGGCCGGCCCAAGGGGGCCAAAAACCTCGAAACCCTGCTAGCCGAAGCCTTAAACGAGAAGGTTGTAGTCAAGGAGGACGGCCGACGCCGGGCAATCACCAAACGCGAGATCATCATCAAGCAGCTGGTCAACAAGTCGGCCGGCGCTGACCTCCAGGCCATCCGCATGCTGCTGGGCGTGACGCAAGGGTTCAAAAGCGCAGCTGTGGACGTCGATGATTCTGAGGCAGGGGACCAGCCTCTATCCGAAGCTGACCGGCAGGTCATGGAGGAGCTGAGCAGGCGCCTGCTGCGGCCCGAGGAGGATGGGGATGCCTAACCTTACTCCACGGGAGTATGCCGCCTTCCTGCGGCAGGATTTCTGTGCCTTCGCCCAGCGCTGTTTCCACGAGATCAACCCGGGGGCGGATTTCGTCCCCGGGGTGTTCATTGAACTACTAGCATCGAAGCTTACCGCGGTCCGCACAGGCCGCATCAAGCGACTCATCATCAACATCCCGCCGCGCTACCTCAAGTCGCTGCTCGGCAGTGTGGCGTTGCCGGCCTGGTGGCTGGGCCACACGCCCACGGCGCAGATCATCTGCGCCAGCTACGCTCAGGACCTCGCGGATAAGCTGTCGCGGGACTGCCGGACGGTCATGTCGGCATCTTGGTACCAGTCGTTGTTCCTGACCCGCCTGTCGCGCCAGCGCCAGGCCGCCGGGGAGTTCGTTACCACGGCACATGGTTCCCGCCTGGCCACTTCGGTCGGAGGCGTCTTGACCGGACGTGGTGCCGACCTGCTGATCGTTGATGATCCACTCAAGCCTGATGAGGCGCTCTCAGGAGCGCAGCGGGGCGCCGTCAATGCCTGGTTCAGCAATACGCTGCTCAGCCGCCTAAACGACAAGCGCAACGGTGCGATAATCCTTATTATGCAGCGGCTGCATGAGGACGACCTGACCGGTTATCTGCTACGGCAGGGCGGATGGGATGTGTTGCGCCTGCCCGCTATTGCAGAGGCCGACGAAGAGCATCACATCGAGGTAGAGTTCGGCCGGCTCCGTACCTTTCGTCGACGCGCGGGTGACGCGCTGCACCCGGAGCGGGAGCCGATCGAGGTACTTCGAGACATGCGCCGGACGATGGGCGAGTACAACTTCGCCGGCCAGTATCAGCAGTCCCCGGCACCCTTGGACGGCGGCATGGTCAAACGCGACTGGCTGAGATTTTATGCTCCGGGTGACCTACCGGCGGACTTCGACTTGGTCTTCCAAAGCTGGGATACGGCGAGCAAGCCGACGGAACTCAGCGACTACAGTGTATGCACCACTTGGGGTGCAAAGGGCGGAGATCTTTATCTGCTGCATGTGCTGCGCAAGCAGCTGGATTACCCCGGTCTCAAGCGGGCTGTCCGAGAGCAAGCCGCCCTGCATAATGCGGCGGCCGTGGTGATCGAGGACAAGGCGTCCGGCATCCAGCTCATCCAGGATCTGATCGGTGAGGGGATGCACGCGGTCAAGGCTTACAAGCCGGCTGGCGACAAGATCATGCGCCTGCATGCGCAAACGGCGATGATCGAAAATGGCTTCGTCCACCTGCCCCGGGAGGCTCCTTGGCTGGACAGCTACGTCCATGAGCTGCTGATTTTTCCCAACGGACGCTATGACGACCAAGTGGACTCCACGGCTCAAGCCCTGGACTGGTTCCGGCAGCGCCCGACTGAGCCTGCCATGCTGACATACTACCGGCGCATGTCAGAGCAACTCGATCGGCAAGAAGCAGATTAATATTCCTGCTTGGGTGACCCTGGAGCATGGCTCACCTCCGTCCCGGCTTGCAGCGCGGCAGGCGCTCGAAGCGGTAGGCATAGTCTACAGTGGCTAGCCTGACCGGGTCCCAACAATGCTCCGCGACCCGACAGCTTAGGGCGTCCGGGCGCAGCGCTACCACCTACTCGACGTGCTCAGGGTGCGGCTGGAGTTTCCGGCGCTGCTGCGCCGCGCGCTGGCGCACGCGGAGCACCCCGGATCCTGATGGAGGACGCGAGCTCCGGCTCAACCCTGGCCCAGGCGCTCCACCCCGCAGCGGGGCGGCCGGGACCTCGATCCGGCCGCGGTTGGACAAGCCGGTGCGGGCGCAGCGGGCCTCGACGGTGTTCGAGACCGGGCAGGTGCTGCTACCGGCGGAGGCGCCCTGGCTCGCCGAGTACCGGCGCGAGCTGCTGGCCTTCCCGGGCGGGCGGCACGACGACCAAGTGAACAGCACGATGCAGTTCCTGGCCTGGGCGGAGGAGCGCCACGTCGCGCTGCCCGACCTCACGCTGATCCTCATCACCACCGAGCCCTGGCCCGACGTTTACCGGTCCGGCTGGTAAGGTCGCTCCACGGCCGCTCTGCCGCGGCCGTGGAGGGCTTAACATTCATGTGTGGCGTGGCGCCGGACTTGATCGCCGGCCGGCAGGGCAGACTATGCTCACGTATACAAAACGCCAAAACTGCAAAAATCCGAAACGGTTTACGTCCCAGCGCACTTGTGAATCCTGCGGGCGATTGCTGATTACGCCAGGAAGGAGGCCCATGCGGACAGTACCGCCGCAGATTTAGAACGCTGCGCCTCTGCGGCGCCGGTGATCTCCGTCCCGGGCGAGACAACCGGTTCCCGGCGGAGTGGAAGCGTCGGCGCTACTCCGTAGGCCGTGACGGCGGCCCCCTTCGGGGAGGACCCGGCTTCGGGGCCGTGTCACTGAGCTGGCGCGGCTTTGCCGAGTGTCTAGTGACCTACGCGGAGCAAAGAGGAATGACAGATGACGGGAGCCTTCCGGAGCAGTCATCATGAAGGGGGCGTCTTCCGGCTGCTCGTCCCTGCGGGCGACACGGCGCCGTCCGGAGCGCCGTCGCTTGAGACGGCCGGTCGGCGGTGGCGGCCTGTCGACCACGGGGCCGTGCCGCTCCCCGCAGACGGCCCGGAGTACAACTGCGTCTCGTACTCCTGGGGACGCGGGAGGACACCGAATCCGTTCGACCCGGACCGGCCCATGTCTGATCGAGCCTTGCCCGCCCTCGAGACTGCGATCGTGGCGTCGGAGGCTCCACCTCCCGCCGTCTGGCTGGACGCCGTGTGCATGCCGACAAAGGAAGCGGCCCGTAGCCTTTGTTTGCGGAGCATGGGCGCCATCTACGCCGCCGCGAGCGGCGTGCTTGTCGTCCTATCGTCCTCGGCCTCCTCCGTGCTGCACAAGGTTCGGCGTGGCGAAGCCCTAGGCCTGGACGACCTTCGGCTGCTCGAAGCGGACCATCGGGTCGGCCGGGCGTGGACCTACCAGGAGATGGCCAACAACAATGCGGTCGGCTTGGTCGCTGAAGGCGACACGGCCGCCCTCGTCGTTGGCAACAAGCTTTTTAACGCCATCGGTCACGCCATCACGCATTACCGTAGGGCGGAGCGGGTCGATGCCTACGAGTTCCGCAAGCGGCAACCCCGGCTGGATGCCCTCGAGACGCTGACCGACGACGACTGGCTCATGGCCGGTTACCCGAGCGTTCCGCCTACCGGATTATGAGCGACATGGCGGGCAGGGCCGCCGCCGACCCCGACGACTTAGCTCCTGGACCCCGGCGGATCGGGAACAGCCCGGCTGCGCGACGTCGGCGCTTTCGTCGGGTCGGTGCCACAAACTAGGGAGACGGTGACCATTGGATAGGCGACGGTCCTCGGGAACAGGGTGTTTGGCGGTGTGCGCGGATCAGCAGCCCGGAGCTGACGAGCCGCGAAGGGTGGGCCGACGCCGCCGATTGACGTTGTCATTACGCGGCGGCGAGCGGCCGGCAAGCCGGGTGGAAACAGGCTGCAGAAGGGGGCGCATCGATGAATAATCTGGCCGACTGGTTGGAGCTGGCACCCCAGCCGGCTCCGCTCGAGCCTGGTAGGAAATGGCATGTGTTTCTCAGCTACCGCTCGTCGGAGCGGCCCTGGGTACTCTCGCTGTACGACACCCTGACGCAGCTGGGCTACTTAGTCTTCATGGACCAGTTCGTTCTGAACTCCGGTGCAGCCTTGGCGCGCTCACTCGAGGAGAACCTGGAGGCTAGCCAAGCCGGTGTCCTTATCTGGTCGACCCGTAGCGACGACTCGGAGTGGTGCAGGCGCGAGTACGACAGCTTCCTGGTGCTTCGGGACGAGCGCGGGTTCCGGTTCGTCATCGCCCGACTGCCTGGCGCGACGATACCGCTTTTCGCGCGCACTGCCATCTGGGAGGACTTCTCGGAACTGCGCGACGGGCCCAGCGGCACAGCGCTGCTACGGCTGCTGCATGGTCTTCAGGGACAGCCCATTCCAGCGCGCGCTGTCCGGCTCGCGGCGGATATCGATCAGCAGACAAAGCGAAGCTTGGCACTGCTGAAGGCGCATACTGATGCATACGACGCGCCAGCTATCGAGCAGCTTGCGAAGTCAAGCGACCTAGCTTGGCGGACTGGTCCTCTGTTGCCCTGCGCCGCCGCCGAGGCACTGATTTCTATGCGCGCCCATGACGCAGCGCTTGTCGTGCTGGACCGGACCGAGGCGGCTTTTCCGCAAGCCATCCGGCCGCGGCAGCTACGTGGCCTCGCTTTGGCACGTTCGGGCCGTTGGAGGGAGGCCAAGGCGGTGCTTGGTGAGCTGTACGAGTTGGGCGAACGGGACTCGGAGACCGTCGGCATCTATGCCCGCACGTGGATGGACTCCTTCGAGGCCACGGGTGACCGCCTGCACCTGCGGCGCTCGCGCGATCTCTATGCCGAAGGCTTCGACTTAGCGTCGTGCAGCTACTACCTGGGCGTGAACGCCGCGGCAAAGAGCATCTTCCTCGATGATCTGGACGCCGGCAAAGACTTCGCGCAGCGGGTGCAGGCCATCGTCGGCACTGAGCCCAAGCCCGGCGACTACTGGCACACGGCCACCGTGGCCGAGGTGCAACTGATCCAGAGGAACTTCGTCGAGGCGGCGTGGCTATACAGCCACGCCGTTGCGATGACGCCGGGGCGTACCGGTGACCATGCTTCCAGCTGCAAGCAAGCTCGCAGGCTGCTGGCGCACCTGGCACCGTCCCCGCAGGAAGCTTCCCGCGTGCTCGCCGCCTTCCGCCGTGTCGTGCAAGCCGACGACGCGGCTTCTGCTGTGGAAGCGATACGCGGATCCGGCCAGAAGGTCGTCACATTTTGCGGCTTCTCAGGTACCGGCTACGAGGACCCGGCGGCCGTGGAGCGCGTGTTGCGCGAGCAGCTGGCGCGCTTCGCGCCGCAGTCGACCGCCATCTGCGCTGGCGCAACAGTCGAGGGCGTCGGCATGATATACCCTGTCGCCCGGCGCAAGGGGTTCCGCACCATCGGTATCGTCTCCTCGCGCGCTGAAACGGAGGGCGCGGCGATGTCGGACGATGTGGAGGTCGTCTACGTCATTAAGGACGACACCTGGGGCGGCCGGCAGGGGACGCGGTTGTCACCGACCTCGGAAGCCATGGTGGAGGCCTGCGACGAGATGATCGGCATCGGCGGTGGCGCCATCGCGCGCGATGAGCTGGAAGAGGCGCGCAGGCGCGGCAAACCCGTCACGTTCTTCCCCGCGGACATGAACCATGCGCTGGCCGCGGAGAGGGCACACAAGTTAGGGGATCCGCCGCCCACCGATTTCCGCGGCGAGGCCTACGCCCTATTCGACTCGCCGTAGGAAGGAGCACCCATGAGGAGGTACGCTGTCGTATTCGTCCATGGCCTAGCCAAGAAGCCGCCGCCGGCGAAGCTGGAGGAGATCTGGCGCTGGGGCCTGAGCCGCCCGGATCCCAACGGGGAGGCTTTTCCGAACCCGAACCCGGGCATCGACCTCGACGTGGAGGGCGTGCCGGCGCTCTTCAACTATTACGCCGACGTGTTCTACAGCGAGGACCACGAGACGGAGTTCGGGTCCTACTACGAGGCCGAGAGCGCAGTGGTGCGACCGGACAAGCTCGACGCGGTGGCCGGCGAGCTGCGGCCGCCCCAGCCCGCGAACGAGCGCGAGCGCCGGTTCCTGGCCGAGTTCGAGCGCAAGATGAGCGAGCAACCGACGCCGCCGACGCCGCCTTCGGTGCTTGCAGCTCCGGCGGTGGCCGACGCGGCGCAGTTCGAGATCGCGTCTTGGGTGCCCGGACCAGTCAAGCAGGCCATCATCAAGAAGGCCGCGATGGAGGCCTACTACTTCCTGTTCGACAAGGAGTACCGGCGCGAGGACGGGCAAATATTCAATGTGCGGCAGGAGCTGCGCCAACGCCTTCTGGACGCCCTGCGCGAGGCTGGGCGAAAGGCTGGGAGGGTCGTACTGGTGACGCACAGCATGGGTACCATGGTCGCGTACGATGTACTGCGCAACTGCCCAGACTGCCCGCCGGTGGACACACTCTTCACCCTGGGCTCACCGCTTGGTGTGCAGGAGGTGCAGGACGAGCTCGTCGCCTTCGGTCAGGACCGGGTTGACTTCCCTTCCGCCACGCTGCGGCGCTGGATCAACGTCTACGACCCGCTGGACCCGGTGTGCGGCGCAGACCCGCGGCTTGCCAACGACTACCGGGAAGCCGACGGCAAGCGCGTGGAGGACGTGCGGGAGAGCAACTGGGGCAGCTGGCGACACACGATCACACACTACCTCGCCGGCAAGCAACTGCGCACGCACCTTGCCGAGGCGCTGGAGGTGCAACTGCGATGAGCCCGCAGACCCCGGAAGGCGTTGCCGCCGCACTTCAACAGGGCCTCTACGGCGATCCGCCGCAGCAGTTGCTGGCCCAGGCCGCTCGGTTCATCGCCGACGCGTTGGCCTCGCCCACTGCGGCCATGGGCAAGGACGAGATCCGCAGCGCGGTGCGGCTGCTCAACAGCCATCGGCACTTTGATCTCACGCGGCTGATCGGCCAAGCTTGGCACGACACCCGGGGCTGCGATGCCCGCATCCAAAAGCACTTGGCTCAGGCGCTGATCGAGTTGGGTGCCTTCGATGCGGCCGACAGCCTGCTCGACGAAGGCTTCGACGCGGCAGCCACGTCCGGGGACCTGGACTTCCTTCCAGAAGTTCCCGAGTACCAGGGGCTGCGCGGCCGCATCCTCAAGCAGAAGTTCGTGCGGGATGGTGACCTCAATCTGCTGCGTGCCGCAACCGACGCCTACCTGAAGCAGTACCTTGCGACAACGAGCTTCTATCATGGCGTCAACGTCGTCGCCCTGCGACTGCTGGAGATCCAGAACGACCTTCCGCCTCGGGAGGGGATTGACGCTGGGATCCTGGCGAGAGCAATGCTCGAGGCGGCACGGGCCGTGCGCCGCCGCGATGCCACGAGCCCCTGGGCGCTGGCCACGGCTTCCGAAGCCTGCTTGGCGATGCACGAGGCGGAGCCGGACGCCGGATGGTGCGACCAGTCCGAGCTGTGGCTCCACCGCTTTCTCGCCCACCCGGAAGCTGGTCCGTTCGCGATCGAGAGCTATCACCGCCAGTTGCGCGAGATCTGGCGAGGCGACGCGCGGGGCAATCAAACCTGCGCCGATCGTCTCGCGGGCATCGTTGAGCGGCACGTGGTGCGGACGCAGCGGCGCTGGTCGGTCGATCCGGCACGAGCGAGGGAACTTGCCGAGCACCCCGAGGAGTTGGAGAAAAACTTCTCCGGCGAGAAGTCGTTCACCGTGTCCGATCTGCGCTGCATGCTTGCGCTGTGCCCGAACATCGCCAGCGTGACCGACGCCAGCGGTGTGCGCATGGGCACGGGCTTCCTCATGCCGGGTAGCACCTTCGGGCTGGGGGCCGAGTTGGTGTTCGTTACCAACGCCCACGTGGTCAGCGATAGCGTGCCGCAAGCGCTGCGCCCGGCGGACGCGCGCGTCACGTTCGAGATCGAGGCGGCCGCCACCGGCAAGCCCCGGACGCACGAGCTCGACCGGGTCCTGTTCACGTCGGAGCCCGAAGAAGTGGGCCGCGTGCTCGAGACGCCAGAGAAACTCGATGTCACGATCGTCTCGCTCAAGTCGCTGCCCGGATGCGTGAAGGGCCTGCCGCGTGCGGCCAACGTCCCGCTACCCTCGCCGACCACCAAGGCCTTCGTCGTTGGGCACCCGAAGGCCGGCCCGCTGCAGTTCTCGATGAATGACAGCGTGCTGTTGGACGTCTGCCGCTACGAGCGGCTGATGCATTACCGCACGCCGACCGAACCGGGCAGTTCTGGCAGCCCAGTCTTCAACTCAAAATGGGAGGTCGTGGCCTTGCATCACGCCGGCTCGCAGAAAGCCCCTCGCCTGAACGGGCGGGGTGAATACCAAGCCAATGAGGCGATCACTCTGCGGGCGATATGCCAGGCGATAGCGGTAAGAGGCTATCCGCCCTAACTGTCTGGTCGCGGAGCATTGTTGGGATCCGGTCAGGCTAGCCATTGTAGACTATGCCTACCGCTTCGAGCGCCTGCCTCGCTCCAAGCCGGGACGGAGGTGAGCCATGCTCCAGATCCATCCCAATGCCCGCACTACCCCTGCCGTCCAGGCCGAGATTGCCCGCTCCGGCGAGCCCAGCGGCGTCCTGGCTGAGCGCTATGGCGTCAGCACCGAGACCATCCGCAAGTGGCGCAAGCGCGGGCCTGGGGATTGCCTCGACCACTCGGCCAAGCCTCATAAGTCGGCCCTGAATAACCCCGTCAGGCCGCGCTGGCTGTAACGGGGAGAAGGTCCGGCTGGGCGATTGTGTGGATGAGGCTGGTGAGGAGGGCGAGCAAAAGAGCCCTGAGGTAGGCGAGGATCTTGCGGATGCTGTGCCCGCAGCCGCACAGGACGGCGTAGAGCGCGTCACCGAGGGTGCCCTTGAGGGCGCAACGAGCAAGGCGGCCGTCGGTCTTCATGTGGCCGATCTCGGGCTCGATGGCGCTGCGTCGCCGGAGGAGCTTGCGTAAGCGTGGCGTCAGGCCGCGCCGGGTGCCGCTGACGAGCACCGTCGTGCCGTGGACGCGATGGCCGCGATAGCGGCGATCGACCGCAGCGAGGGTGGGGCAGGATCCGGTGAGGGTCTCCACCTGCTGGAGGGCCTCGGGAAGGGTGTGGCCGTCGTAGGGGTTACCGGGCATGGAGCGCATGCCGACGACAAAGCCCCCGGCGAGGGTGGTGGCGATGCTCACCTTGCAGTCGAACTCATAGCGCACCCGCGCCTTGCCCTTGGAGATGCAGTCCACCTCCGGTTCATGCAGGGCGTAGATCTTACCGGGGCTTTTCGGCGTCTGCTGTAGCAGGCGCGTGACGAGCGCCATGCGTTGCTCGATCCGCGTCCGCAGCCCCCTTTGGGGCAGGGCGCCGAGCTTGCGGCCGATGTCACGCAGCACACGCCCGGTGTAGCCCTTGAGCGTGCGCAGCACCTTGCGCATGCGCCGGAACTGCCGGGCATGGGCGTGCAGCCCTGCCTGCGCTGCCAGGCGTGGAGCCTTGCGGTTGTAGTTCTATCGCAAGGTGATCCCGGCTTTGCTGGCCAGCGTCACCAGGGAGCGGCGCGCCCTCTCGTACAGCCTGCTGTCGGTCGGATGCGCGATGGCCTTCTCCATCACCGTGGTGTCCACCGCGATCTCGGCCAGGCCGCGCGGCGTCACGGCACCGCAGGCACGTCCTGTAGCGGCTGGGTGAATGCTCCCCAGAAGTGCTGGCTGAAAATTCCCCAGTCCAGCGCCACTGCCCGGGCCCGGGGGCGAGCCCCCGGGCCCGGGCGGCGCCGGCCATGCTCCAGGATGCCCTCCGGCATCATGGGAGCAGCCGGTGGTCACCCTTGGGGAGCTCGTCATGATCCTGGATCTCGCCCGGCAGGGCCTGACCGTCTCGGCTATCGCCCGCCGCACCGGCCACGATCGCAAGACCATCCGCACCTACATCGCGCGCGGCTTGGAGCCGCCAGCCTACAAGCCGCGGCCGCCAGCCCCGTCGCCGCTGGCGCCCTTCGAGGCCTTCCTGCGCGAGCGTGTTGGCCGCTTCCCTGACCTGACCGGCCGGCGCCTGTGGCGCGAGGTCCGCGACCTTGGCTTTGATGGCGGCTACTCCACCGTGACCGACTTCCTGCGCACCGTCCGGCCGCCGGCCACACCCGCCTTTGAACGTCGCTTCGAGACCCCGCCCGGACGTCAGGCGCAGGTCGACTTCGCCCACTTCCGGGTCCGCTTCGAGGACGAGCCCGGCGCCGAGCGCATCGTCTGGCTATTCTCCCTGGTGCTCGGTCACAGCCGGATGATGTGGGCCCGCTTCGTCGCCCAGCAGGACCTCGCCACCGTGCTGCGCTGCCACGTCGCTGCCTTCGAGGCGCTCGGCGGCGTGCCGGAGCAGATCCTCTACGACCGGATGCGCACCGCGGTCCTCGGCGAGGTCGACGGGCGCGGCATCGTCTACAACGACAAGCTCCTCGCCCTGGCTGGTCATTACGGCTACCTGCCCAAGGCCTGCCGGCCCTACCGCGCCAAGACCAAGGGTAAGGTCGAGAGGCCGTTCCGCTACGTCCGCGAGGACTTCTTCCTGGCCAGGGCCTTCCGCAACCTCGGCGACCTGAACGCCCAGTTCACCCAGTGGCTCGACCAGGTCGCCAACCGTCGCCTGCACGGCACCACGGGGCGCATCGTCATCGAGCACTTCACCGAGGAGCGGCCAGCGCTCAGGCCGCTGCCGGCCGGGCCGTTCAACGCCGTCCTCCGCCTCGAGCGGCGCATCTCGCACGAGGGCATGGTTTCGGTCGGCGGCAACCTCTACTCCGTCCCCGACGGCACACGCCGGCGTCCGGTCGAGGTGCAGGTCACCGCCGCCGAGGTCCAGATCCTGGAGGAGGGCCAGCTCATCGCCGTCCATCCCGTGCTTGAGGGCCGTAGCCGGCGCCGCATCGCCGAGGGGCACCGCAGCCTGCCACCGCCCTCCAACAGCACCACGCCTCGGCATGGAGCCACAGCGCCGTCAGGACCGCCCGCCGGCGTGACGCCCCGGTCGCTGGCCATCTACGAGGCGGTCGGCCGCAGGCTCGCCGCCGGGGAGCCTGCACGATGACCGCCGCGCCGGCCACCCTCGACCGCATCCGCCGCCACCTGGTCGGCCTCCGCATGCCGCGGGCCCTCGAGGTGCTGGAGCACCTGCTGCGCCAGCTCGAGCGCGGCGAGATCTCCGCCCTCGAGGCCATCGACAGCCTGCTCGACGAGGAGCTCAGCCTGCGCGAGGGCCGCAGGGTCAAGGCCGCCCTCAAGATGGGCCGGCTGCTGACCATCAAGACCCTCGCCGGGTTCGACTTCGCGTTCCAGCCATCCCTCGACCGCAACCGCATCCTGACCCTCGCCGGGCTCGACTTCATCAGCCGCCACGAGGTCGTCCATTTCCTCGGCCAGCCCGGCTGCGGCAAGACCCACCTCGCCATCGCTCTTGCCGTCGAGGCCGTCCAGGCCGGCCGCAGCGTCTACTTCACCACCCTCGCCGAGCTCATCGGCTCGCTGGCCAAGGCCGAGCGCGAGGGCACGCTGCGCGAGCGCATCCGGTTCCTCTTGTTCTTTCAACTGGTCAACGCCCGCTACGAGCGCGGCGCCATGATCCTGACCTCCAACCGCGGCTTTGCCGAATGGGGCGAGGTGTTCGGCGACACCGTCGTCGCCACCGCCCTGCTCGACCGCCTCCTCCACCACGCCATCGTCGTCCGCATCGAGGGCGCCAGCTACCGCCTCCGCCGCCATGCCGATCTGCTGCCCGACACCAGCTCAGCCCGACCGATAACTCCGCCTGACCCGCCACGCCGGCGCGGCAGGCCACCCAAGCTCCGAACCGCCGACCTCACCGCCGCGACATAATCACCAGCCAAACTGGGGAATTTTCAGCCAGCGCTTTTGCGGAAATCCACCTCAGCATTGACACGTCCTGCCTCGATGGTCTTGGTCAGCAGCCACTCCACACCCTCCTCGCCGATGCGACCACGCCAGCGGCTGAGTGAGGAGGGATGAATGGGCAGCCGGTGCTGGAAGAAGGTCTCGCCAGTGAAATGCTGGAAGTACGGGTTCTCCACCCAGCGGGCGAGCACCGCCTCATCGGAGAGGCCATAGGTATGCTGCAGGACCAGCAACCCAGCCACCAGCCGCGGATTGGTAGCAGGCCGTCCCTCCTGAGCAGGAAAGAAGCTGGCCCATTCCCGCTCGAACCAGTCCCAGTCGATCAGCGCCGCCAGTCGAACCAGCTCATGCCGCCTGTCGACGATGTCGACGAGGCGCGGCCGTAGAAGGTCGGCCTGTTCCAGCGGGCGCGGGCGATGCTTCATGCCCGCCAGAATTGCAGGATTAACACCCCATTCCAATCAAACCTTGCAATTCCACAGCGTCCAAACCGGCGCAGCTCCCAGACAGATCAGTGGGTTGCGAGTTATTCAGGGCCACCCACTTCGCCCTCGACGACCTCACCTTCGTCGTTAGCCACTTCCTACCCCACCTCAACCGCCACAGCGTCTGGCGCATTCTCAGGGCCGAGGGGCTCAGCCGGAGGCCACCGCCACCCTAGGACCGTCCTAGGCGAGGCGAGGGCCGCTTCCGGGACTATGACCTCGGCTTCATCCACATCGACATCAAGCACCTGCCGAAGCTGCAAACCGCCAACGGCGAGCGCCGCAAGCGCTACCTCTACGTTGCAATCGACCGGCGCTCGCGCTCCGTCCACCTCGCCGTCAAGGATGGTGAGACCGAGCGCAGCGCCATCGCCTTTCTCCGCGAGGCCGCCACCGCCTTCCCCTTCCGCCTCACCCATGTGCTGACCGACAATGGCAGCTGCTTCAACCCAGCCTTCGCCAGGGTTTGTGCCGAGCTCGGCGCCGAGTACCGCCACACCCGACCCTACTCGCCCCACACCAATGGCATGGTGGAGCGCTTCGATGGCCGGGTCGGCAGCGAGGTGCTGGGCATCACCATCTGGTCCCACCAGCAACTCGAGCAGCTGCTCCGTGGCTTCAACGCCGCTTACAACAGTCGCCGTCAGCGGGTCCTCGACGGCAAAACCCCCGACCAGGTTGTCGGCGAACGCCTCAAGGCCCGACGAAAGCTGGCCCGAGCCAAGCCGGAGGGACGTGCTGGCCCAGAGGACATCGCCAAGGCCCGCCTCATCGCCGAAGCCGCCAAGGAGGTCTCACAACCAGACAGCTAAGAGTCCTTTTGTGGACGGCCACTCCAACGCAAGGACGATGTGAAGTCGTAGCGCCGCGGTCGGGTGCGGTCATGATGGGATGGACGGCCCGCTTTCCTAACTGATCTCCTGGCCGAGAATGCGGCCAGGGGACCCAGCGAGAGGAAGCGAGGATGGCGGTCGAGGTCATTGGTCTCGACCTGGCCAACGCCGTCACGACACATACATCACGCGAGAAACTCCATCTGGCGTCACAAATGCGGCTAGTCCCGATCCATTGGCTGGTGCACATGGTGGGTTGCGAACAATTGCGGAAAGGTTGGCTTGGGCCCATCCATCCCTGTCGAGGCGTATTTCGTGGATCTGGTGGTCGGCTTTACCTCGGTAGACTACACGCACGACGCCGTCGTGAGAGACGTAGGCGATCGGCGCTCCGGCCGCGGGTGTAGCAGGTGGGTTGCGCACGAGATCTGCCAATCTGGCTCTTGCCCAACCATCATGATCAAGGTGGATCTCGTATATGTGGGCATCGGTCTGTCCTCGATAGAACACCCGGGCCACACCGTCGGGACCAACGAGAACAGCGGGCTGATCCAAGCTTGCTGCCGGCGCGGGCGGCTCATTTCGGACTAGAGCAGATAGATCTGCGTGTGCCCATCCTTCTCCGTCAAGTCGAATCTCGTGGACTCGTCTGTCCAAGCCGACGTAGACCACACGCAACACCTGATCCGGGCTGATGTAGACGGCCGGATCAGTCGCAGCGGCAAGTGCGGGTGGCTGGTTTCTGACGATGGACGAAACGTCTGCGTGCATCCAACCATGGCCCTCAAGCCGCAACTCGTGGATATGTCCGTCATCGAGCCCTCGGTAGAATACACGCGGCACGCCATCAGCGTTCACGATGGCGGAAGGGCGGCCGACGGCTGGAGGTGAAGGCGGCTCGTTCTGAACGATGGCGGATAAGTCAGCTTGAGCCCATCCCTCTTGGTCTAGTCGGATCTCGTGGACGCGCCTGTCCCAGCCCACGTAGATCGCGCGCCACACGCCGTCTGGCGTGACGAAGGGAGCCGGTCCGGAGATTGACGATGATGCCGCAGGAGGATTTCGGACAAGCGCAGACAAGTTGGCTTGCGCCCACCCCTCTCTGTCGAGTCTAATTTCTTGAACCTGTCCCTGCCAGTCAGCGTAGAGCACACGACCTACCCCATCCGGCGTAACATACGTTGCAAGATTACCAGCCGCTGCGGGTGAGGGAGGGGTGTTCCGGACAAGGATTGATACGTCCGCCACTGCCCAGCCTTGCTGGTCAAGGCGTATGTCGAGGATGTGCTGCTGGGTTAATGCAGGCCAGTTTCCCGCTGGGGCTGCTACGTTGAGACTTGACGGCCAAGGGTGCTCTTCAGGCCGACGGGGCCACTGCATTGCATCGAGGTGCCACCGGTTCGCATCAGAGGGCAGAACACCACCCATGTTGTAGCGCTCAACGATAAGGTGCGCGAGCTTTTCCTTCCTGCTTAAAATCTGATCCTGCTGGGCCGGTTCCGGCGGCCTTGCTCCTCGCCGCGTCTCAGTTGGGATCACCTTGCCTTCGAAGATACATTCGAGCCGCCAGATCTCCTTTCGAAGACTGATAATCTCATCGCAGAGCTCCCAAGCCCGAGATCTGGTGGGAATGTTCCGGTGAACGTCTGCGGCGCGCATGTATCCATAAGCCATTGCGATCCTGATCAGCCCGGTATCGACTGTAGTGGTTCCATGTAGATCAGGGGAAAGGGTTGGCTGAATGATTCGTACGTTGCGCCCCTTTCCCCAACCGGTCGGCGGATGGAGGTCACGCTCAAGGTGCTCGTCGATACTGATGTCAACGAGCCCCCGCGCGACGAGCTCGGGCAGCTTCTTGCCACCGTAAGGCGCATGGCGGTCAGCGCCCGATTTTGATGCCACTACGCCGTAGATAGTGTCTGCCCCTAATGAGAGTGCAGCCTCCATCGGGAGCACGGTCCGGAAGCCGCCATCGATATACCACTCGCCACCAAGGCGAACTGGTTTGAAGACGCCCGCGATACTTGATGAAGCTAAGATGCCTGAAACGATGTCAGTGGTCACCGGATCACCAGGAAGAGCCATGCAGGTCGCTAGGTCTCTCCGCATCTCGTTAATGCGTCTGGTTAAGTCCTTTACCTGCTTCGCCACTACGGCCTTATTGGGTGCTCCTACGAAATCTGCGCTGAGGGAATTGAGCTCCTCCTGCAAAGCCTCTATTTGATGAATAATTTCGCGGCATTCTTCCCTAGGACCAAGGACTGACCGGGTGTTGTCCCGCTCCAGTAGCGCACCCGTCTCGGTCACGTAGCGCAACGCGCCGGTTTCCAAGCTGACGGTTGCAAGCCGCAGTTTTTGAGCGCCACCGGCACTCCAAGCGGCGATATGACCAGGATCAAGTTGTCGCTCAAATCCAGCGTTAGGATTACCGCGGAGTCGCCATTCAATAGGCGCTAGACTGAATAGGGAAGTGGCTTCCTTCATTTCCTTGAGGGCGGTCAGTACTGCGACCGCATCGTCAGCCCAGAGAGCCAAGGAAATGCCTTCAGCAATTTTCTCGAGCATTCCCCATTCTGGGAATTTTGTATCTGGACCATCAATCCGGTCACCCGGCTCGTCCAAGAGGACAGATCTGATCCTTTTGTCGATACGGCTGAGCCATGGCTCCTCTTGATACATATCAGAGTTGACGGAGAGGCTTAGCCAAATGGCCTCAAGCCCCGAGAGACCTTGGTTAGGCCCCCCTTCGCCCTCTGCGAGTTTGGCGCCATTGATGGCACCGACTGAGCAGCCACAGATAATGTCGGGACGGATCCCTTGTTCATACAGATAGCGAATAGCGCCAACCTCGAAGTCACCCTTGGCTCCACCACCACTTAGGACAAAAGCTACCGGCATGATCTTCCTCCTCCTACGTTTTTAGGTGGCGCCCCTGGGCGCGAACTACTAAACGCCGGTCGGCCGTGCTGCATGCTAGATTCAGTAACCAATGCTAATTGTGTTACTTTGCAGATTGGACGAGCTTGCGTACGTAGCCGTGATTACCGTACACAGGCGGCGCGATCAGGGGACCAGGCGAGGCACTCGCCGATGCGCTTCCGATTGGCAGTCACGGCGTTCGACCTTCCTAGGCCGAAACCAGCTGCCGGGCTCTTATCAAACGGGCTCTTAGGTGAGGACCGACCGAAGATAGCTGCGGTTGGCGTGTCTGCCGCCATCAATGCGGACGGCTCCTCCGCCGGTAACTGCGCGGTTGTGCACGCGTCTCCTCCCTACCGCCAGGACGACTGACAGGTAACGCTAGGCTTGTACAAAGCGGAAACCATATCGCCTTCTTCTATCCAGAAGCATAGAACAGGTTCCTCACATTCGACCAAGCTACGCGTCAGATTACACCAGGACGTGATCTGTCCGGGTGCGAGAGGATACTCTGGGCTCAACCCTCGCATTGGGAGCAGGCATGTCAGCCGTCCTTGCTCGCCGTCCGGAAAACATGCTCGGTAACGTTATCGCGCAAGGGGTTGAGGAGCTGAAATAGCTCAACGCCAACGCGGCGGTGTTGCACCGGGTTAGTCTGCTGTGCGGGTTGGTGGGCTGGAATGCTGTTTGCGGGTCGCGCGCCGGATATTGCGGACCGCTTGCTCGACTGGCGGCTCGGCCCAGCAGTATCAGCCCTGGCGACGGGGCTGAAGGATTTCTGGCTCATCTTCACTCCTTAGGAGTTACGATGAGCCAGAAATCCTCCGCCTCTGACCCGCCTCAAACGTCTCATGGGCCCTGACACCGGACAATCGCGCGACATCAGCCTCGACCAGCGCCCGCCAGTTGTACCCCGACGCGCTCTGGTGCCGAACATCGGCGCTGCGTGTCGCTGGCTCATCCCGTCCACATGGCAGGCACGCCGAACCCGCGCATAAAGATCCACGACTTTCATCCCCCCGGCCTTTCGCCAGCCGCTCTGACGAAAGGCGGGGCAGCGCTCCTATTTCACGCCGCCGCAGCCAAACTACCCAGTCGCTCCTTGAGGGACTTTCTCTCCGACGCTCTCAGTGACCCAAAACTGACTGATTCTGAACAACGCACGCTATTTTGTGCGCCTTTCATAGTTTTCACGTAGCTCAACGTAGAAATTTCCGACTGGGGTAAGTCGAACTACGCCGATTAGATTCTGTCTGTCAGGAATTGCATCAATATCGACCATTTCAATATATCCACCATCGCGTAAATATCTTAGCTCGCGCTCGAAGTTTCCGTTTTTCCGATACAAATATTCTGTACCATCGCGTTGCCGATGGTAGATTTCTTTAAGATGTCGAAAGATGTAAAACCCCATGGAAAACACAACAAGCTCGTTAATCACGTTCTGCTGTTGTTCAATTTGTTGCTGCTGCTTGTTCAGCTGTGATTGTTGATCGTGAAGATTCGCTGCGAGCTGTTGGACGGCGGCACGCTTCTGCTCCGAGCGTATGGCGTTCCGAATTTTGAAACACGCAGGTCCGAGAGCGGCGACCAGCCTCTCTGAATCGTTCTGCGCCAAAAACGGCGCCAAGCTAACACCTGCCAAATCCGATGGCAGCTTTAGGTTACTGTCTCGTTGGCACACGGCGAATGTGCGTGACCTTCCCAAGCGGCCCATAAAAAGCCCGAGTTCTAGGAGGACATTATCTCTCGGAGCGTTTTTTTGTTCCCCCGCACTTACCAGCAGATCCGCAGGCGTCAACACGAGTACTGCAAAGTCGAATGTATCGAGTGCCTGCACCAGGGATTCTAGCGTCCCCATACTCAGGCCAAATACTCCCTCATCCCAAACCTCAGCGTCGGCTACGTCGGATAGCTGCACTTGAATTGCTCTAGCAACCTCCTTTCCGCTGCTGGATGAACCGATAAACACTCTGGCCCTTGTCGCTAGACTGTCGGTGGTACCGTTTCGAGAAAGGGCGCTCGTCCGGCTTTCTGGCCCAGCACCTTGTAATTCGCCCGACATTCGTTCCTCCCTCACGAGACGGTACAGTCACGGGAATGATCGGTCCCGTTGGGTGGTCCGCGACGGATGTTAGTGTCGCGGTGGCGCGGACGCCACCGGTCGGGGTGACGCAGGCGGCGGCGCAGCGGGCGTGGTTCAGAATCATACCAAGCGCACGAAGGTTCCACCTTTGGGCCCACCGGTCGGCTTTGAAGCTCCTGTAGCGGTCAAGGGGCTGCGGAAGCCGTCTGGGACGGGCGTGTCGGCCGGCAGAGATAGCCAAAGATCTCGCGGGCGACGTAGCGTTTGAGGCAGCGGATGATTTCGGGCTTGTTCTTTCCCTCTGCGGTGCGTCGGCTGACGTAGTCGAGGGTGGGTTGGTGGGCTCGCATGCGGACGATGACCACGCGATAGAGGGCCGCGGAACTGGCCGGACTGGTGGGTGGCGAGATCGAGGCCGCAGAACTTCAGG
>NZ_JCACHA010000561.1:20497-23065 GCF_059503625.1 Skermanella sp. | reverse complement strand
GAGGTCGTGACGCGGGTAGCCCCCGCCCTGGAAAGGCGTTCGGCGGAGTTCCGGGGACGCGACATCGCCGCCGTCTGCCACGGCGGCTCCATCCGCGCCGCCCTGGCCGTGGCGCTGGGGCTATCCCCGGCACAGGCGCTCGCCTTCCAGATCGACCCGCTGTCGCTGACCCGCATCGACCACATCCCCGTGCCCAACGAACCGGCGGTCTGGCGCGTGGTGACGGTCAATCGTTCCTGACGGAAGACGAGGCCGGATTTATCCGGCTCCGAGGCTTCCTAAGCGCTCAACAGCTTCGCATTGACATAGCGATTCAGGCTGACTTTTTCTTCCGCCGCCTCGATAGCAAGCTTCCTGTGTACTTGAGGAGTCGTCCGTACGACGAAGTGGCCAGAATATCTGCGATCGGCAATTGGTTCCGGCACAGCTTCACCATTGGCGCTCATATCTTCTACAACCTCGAACACCAATTTTTTGATGCCGCGAAGTGCATCGATATCGTCAGCTTCAAGCCAGGAAAGGCTAGGAAACTCTACACATGTAGCCACGAATTCTTGATCCTCCGGTGACCAAGTTACGCGATACGTATAGTGATCATTTGGCATCTTCGTTCACCTTTGGAGCAGTTCTTAACTGTTCTGCCTTGTCTACAGCTCGGATTATTTGGACAACTTGGCAAGCTTTTGCCTTCCCATTTTCTCCACGCTGGATATTGACTCGTGGGTCGCCACCCCAAGGCTTTGTAAACTCTATGGCTTGTTCGATTTTGCCGTGGCCGACCGAAATAATGTTCACAAACTTTCGCTGCATCGGTGAAAGAAATGTCATTAGGGCTGGACCTCATACAGTCCACAATGTCGTTGATCCTAGCTATCGCCTGCCATTATGTGATATTAATAGTGATACTGTCAAGGACATGCCCGGACTGCGAAAAGGCGACTCGTCCCAAAACCTTACGTCTCAAACATACCGAGGCACTATCGCCGCCACTGCCACGACCCCCGCCAGCAGCAGGCAGGCGACGGCGTAGAGGGCCATGGCGCGGCGGAGGTCGGCGGGGACGGCGCGTGCCCGGCCTTCGCCGATCCAGGCGTCGCGGATCAGCACCTCTCCCTCCCGCCTGGGTCCGCCGAGCGACAGGCCGAGGGCGCCGGCGAAAGCGGCGACCGGGGGAGGACCCGCGCCGAACGCGGTGCGCGCCGCCTCGGCCGGGCGGGCGTTCGGGACGAAGGGACAGGCCAGCACCACGAGAAGCGCCGTCAGGCGCGCCGGACCATAGCCCAGCAGCCGATGGAGGATCGCCGCCGCCCGGCCGAAACGGTCGTGCCGGGGGCCGCCGCCGATCGCATGGGCCAGACCGTCCGATGCCGTCCAGAGCATCAGTCCCGGCAGGCCCAGCAGCGCGTACCACAGGGCCGGCGCCACGACCCGGCGCTCCAGGGCCTCCGCGGCGCCCTCCACCGCGACGCGGACGACGCCATGATCGTCCAGGCTGTAGACGTGCCGCCCGGTCAGGGGCCGCACCGCCTCGCGCCCTGCCGTAAGTCCCTGCCACTCCAGCGCGCCGGCGGTGGCGCGCAGCAGGTTCCAGGGCCGGCGCAGCCCGAGCGCCCCGGCGACGATCAGCACTTCGATCAGCCGGCCATAGGGAAGCCGCCCGTACACGAAATGTCCGTCCGGCACCCAGCGCACGACGGCCGTAAGCGCCAGCCCCGCCAGGACGGCGCCCGCGGCGAACACGGCCGTCACGATGAAGCCCCGGACGGCACGGGCGGAAGCGCTCCGGTTCAGGCGGTTCAGCCGCCGGTCGCACCAGCCGGCAGCCGCCAGGACGGCCCGGCGCGGCAGTCCGATCGCCCGCTCCAGCGCGGACAGGTCCCCCAACAGGGCATCGAAGACCAGGGCCGCCAGCAGGAGCAGCAGAAGGTCGGGGGCGCCCGGTACGGGCAGCGGCGGGAGGAACGGCATGGGATCGGGCCGCAGCCTCGGTCTTCAGGCGCCGGGGCCTACTGGCCTCCCGCCTGCTGGATGGCCGAGGTCACGCGCGGGTTGCGGCCATCCTGCGCCCAGGCAAGGGCGCTGCGCCCGGTGAAGTCGAGCCGGTTGACCTGCGCCCCTGCCTTTATCAGCCGCTGGACGACCTCCAGGTTGCCGGCGCGCGCGGCTTCCATCAGCGGCGTCAGGCCCTGCCGGTTCTCGTAGTCGATCTTGGCGCCCGCCTTCAGCAGCAGGTCGACGATGGCCGGATCGCTCTGCCCCGCCGCCCAGAACAGCGGTGCGTTGCCGTTCTTGTCCGGCTGGTTGGGGTTGCCCTTGTTCTCCAGCAGCAGCTGGACCATGTCGGCGTTGCCGGCATTCGCCGCATACATCAGGGCCGTCTTGCCGTTGGCGTCGGCCGTATTGGCGCTGGACCCCTTGAGCAGCAGCGAGCGCATGTCCTCGAAGTTGTTCTCGGTCGCCGCCTTGATCATCGGCGTGGCCTGAAACAGCTTGGTCTGCGCATGGGCGGGAGCGGCCGCGACAAGCGCCAGCAGGCACAGGACCAGTATCTTCTTCATCGCATCATCT
>NZ_JCACHA010000561.1:0-20487 GCF_059503625.1 Skermanella sp. | reverse complement strand
CGGGTACGCTTCGACGCGCCGAGTTTACAGGCAAGCGCCGCCGGAATGCCACCTCATCCGAACCGGCTCATCCGAACCGGAGCAGCCGGGCGCCGTTGGCCCGGAGCCAGGCGCGGGGCGCTTCCACCTCGGGCGTCAGGGTGGCGACCAGCGCCCAGAAACGGGCGCTGTGGTTCATTTCCCGCAGATGGGCGACCTCGTGGGCCACGACGTAGTCGAACACCGGTTCCGGCGTCAGGATCAGCCGCCACGAAAAGGACAGCCGGCCGCTCGAAGCGCAGCTTCCCCAGCGGCTTCGGGTGTCGCGCACGGTGACGGCGGCGACCTTCTTGCCGATGGTGGCGGCCTTGATCCGCGCCCGCCGCGCCAGTTCGTCGCGGGACTCACTTATCAGGCAGTCGCGCACCCGGCGGGCGACGAATTCCGGCTCGCCGCCGACCCGGATCTCCCCGGACGAACGGTGCGCCGCCCCCCGGAAGCCGGCGGCATGCCGGATCACATGGTCGACCCCCAGCACCGGCACCACGGCGCCGACGGCGAACGGCATGCGCGGCGGCATCGCGTCCAGCCGCGTCCTGATCCACTCGGCATGGCGGGTGACGAAGCGCGCCGCCTCCGACTCGCTGACGCCGACCGGCACCACGACTTGAATAACGTCGCGTCCGGGATCGACCCGCAGCGTCAGCCGGCTGGCCCGGGCGCTCTCGCGCAGTTCCAGGGCGTCGTGCGGCAGTCCGGCGACCGCCAGCGGACGCGGCGGCCGGGCGGCGGCCGGTTTGCCGATCATGTTCATTCGCCGGCCTCCACCCGCTTGCGGCGGCACCAGACCAGACGCCACCAGAGCCCGTAGCCGATCAGCGCGAAGCAGAGCAGCGCCGAGGCGGGCGGCGTCACCGTCCCGTCATGCAGCCGGGCCACGGCGATGCTGCCGACAGCTCCCACGCCCATCTGCATGAAGCCCATCAGGGCGGAAGCCGATCCGGCGATGCGCGGAAAAGGGCTCAGCGCACCCGCCATGGAATTGGGCAGCGAAATGCCGATTCCCATCGTCCACAGCGCCATCGGCCCCAATACGCTGGCGACCGTGACGATATGGACAAGGCTGAGCGCCAGCATCAGCGACGATCCGGCCAGCAGCAGGAAGGCGCTGGCGAAGATCAGGCGGTCCAGCCCGAGCCGGCCGACCAGCCGGTTCGCGATCACGCCGCCGGCCAGGTATGCGGCGACCGTGATGCTCATCGACCAGCCGTACTGCTCCGGCGTCAGCCCGGCCAGCCCCATCAGGACGAAGGGAGCCGCGGCGTGGAAGGTGAACAGTCCTCCGAGCGAGACGGCGCCGACCGCCATGTAGCCGATATAGGCCGGGTTGCGCACCAGTTCGGCGAAGCTGGAGACGATCCGCCCGGGCACCAGCGCCTTGGGATCGGGCGCGCGGTTGGTTTCCGGCATGAAGAACGCGATCGTCAGCAGCAGCGCCAGCCCGGCGGCGCCGAGTGCGGCGAAGATGGCGTGCCAGTCGAACAATATCTGAAGATAGCCGCCGATCACCGGCCCGACCGCCGGAGCCACCGAGAGCGACATGCCGATGACCGAGAGCACGCGGGCGGCCTGATCGCGGGCGTACAGGTCGCGCACCATGGCGCGGCCCAGCGTGGCGCCGGCGGCGGCGCCCAGCGCCTGGACCAGCCGGGCGGCGATCAGCGACTCGATGCTTTGCGCCAGCCCGCACGCCGCCGTCCCGGCGATGAAGACGACAAGCCCCAGCATCAGCACCGGGCGTCGTCCGAAGCGGTCGGACAGCGGACCGTAGAACAGCTGACCGACCGCGAAGCCGATCAGATAGATGCTCAGCGTCGCCTGGACCATGCCGGGTTCCGCCCCCAGCGCATGGGCTATGGCCGGCATGGAAGGGGTATACATGGACATGGTAAGCGCGCCGAGCGCGGTGATGGCGGCCACCAGCGGCGTCATGGCGGAAGGACTGAATTTCGACATGGGAGACGTTATAGGGGCGGATGCCGGTTTTGCCAAACCCCGCCGGACCTTTCCCGATCCAACCGCGCTGGTTATTTCGGCAGCGTCAGCGTGAAGCGCGCGCCGGCCTGACGGCCGGTGTCGAAGGTCGCCCCCAGTTGCTCGACCATGGCGGCGACGACCTGGAGACCCAGGCCTTCGGCCTGATGGATGTCGAAACCGGGAGGAAGGCCGCGTCCGTCGTCCGCGACGGTCAGTTCCAGCGCACCCTGCGGATTGCGCCGGAACTGCACCCAGACGCTGCCGGGCTTGCCGCCGAAGGCGTGGCGGAACGCGTTGGTGATGAGTTCCGTCGTGATCAGCGCCAGCGGGATGGCGTAGTCCGGCGGCAGTTCGACCGGTTCGGCCTCCACCAGCAGGGCACGGCGGCGTTCGCTGACGCCCAGCGTCGCCCCCAGGAAAGTGCAGATCTCCTCCAGATACTCGTCGAAGCGTACGGCCTCGGCATTGTTGCGGGCGTACAGCAGGCTGTGGACCTGGGCTATCGCCTGGATCCTCATGCCCGCCGTCTGAAGGACCTGACGCGCCCTCATGTCGGCCTGCTTGCCCGCTTGGATGCGCAGCAGGCTCAGGACCATCTGAAGGCTGTTCTTGACGCGGTGATCGACCTCGCGGATCAGCAGGTCCTTCCGCTGGATCAGGGCGTCGCGCTCGGCCAGCGCCTTGGTCAGGCTGGCCGTCCTTTCCTCCACCAGTTCTTCGAGATGAGTGTTGGCCTCGCGGAGGGCGGTATTCGACGCTTCCAGTTCCTCGGCGGTTACCTGCAATTCCTCATTGAGCAGCGAGACCTCTTCTTCCAGGACGGATGCCGGCTGCGGCGGCCGGCCTTCGGTCAGAGCCTCTTTCAGGAGATTAGGGCCGTTCAGCGCAAGAAGCTGGCGCAAACGGGCGTTCTCTCTGGACAGGCTTGTCGAGCGCTCCTGCAATTGAGCGTTCTCCTCGGCCAGATTGCCGATCGACTGTTCGGAATCCTCAAGCGCCATGCGAAGCTGCTCGCACTCCTGCTCGCTAGCGACCAGCCGGCTATAAAGTTCTTCCAACCGTTCTGGCTGCTGTTGAGAAGCATGCATGAAAATCAAAACTCCATAGTGTAACTTTTGAAACTCTGGAGCAGAAAATTACCTTAATACACTTGAATATTAAGTTCAAATATTATCAAGATGCTTGGCCATACCCGAGAAATCTGCGTAATACGTTAGCCCTGTCTTCCGCTTCCCGCCATGATTTTTCCCATCTTTCGGCAGAGTAAATTTGTCCGCCGGCTCTTGACGTCTCGGCCATACGGCGGCACAGTTCCGCACGTTCGATCAATGTACGAAGCGCGACCACGAGGGCGTTCCGCATCTGCTCGACTTGACCCGGATCCACGTCGGCGGCATCGAGGCGATGGCCGGCATTGCAGGCCTGGGATTGCTGGGAGGCTCCCCCCGGTTCCCGAGCGGGACCGCCGCAGTCCGGACAGGTCAATGAAACTGGATGGTCGAGTTTGAACATCTCTGACAAAGCGATTTGCTCTCCGTCTTGCCGCGGGTCGGCTGTTGCGGCTTCGGTGCATAAACCGCACCGCCGATAGTGCTTGGCCGCTTATGATAAGGCCGGCGCAGCGGCGGAACGAAGTCAAATGCACAGGCGAAGCACAAGCCCAAAACGGCGGCGGTCAGAGCGCTTTAAGGGCACTGCTTCAATAGCAACCGTCGAGGCTGCGCTAAAGTTCCCGCCGGTGCCGCTTTCGGCGATGCTATGGGACTAATCGGTCCACCCGGTGTTCATTCCAGGACAGGGACCTGAACAAAAGCGCCGCCCGGCGGGAAAGTTGGATGCCATGCAGCACGCCAAAAGCCAGGATATCTTCGTGGTCGCCGCATCCGCCGGAGGCGTGACGGCGCTCCAGACCCTGTGCAAGGGCCTTCCCGGAGACCTGAACGCCAGCATCTTCATCGTTCAGCACATCAGCCCGGCGTCCCGCAGCATGCTGCCGGCCATCCTCGACCGCGTCTCGGCGCTGCCGGTAAGCAGCCCGCAGGAGGGAGAGGAGATCCGCGCCGGCCATATCTACGTGGCTCCGCCGGATCGCCACATGCTGGTCAAGCGTGGCCATATGCTGATCCGCCGCGGCCCCAAGGAGAACAGGACACGCCCGGCGGCCGATCCGCTGTTCCGTTCGGCGGCGGTATCCTACGGGTCCCGCGTCGTCGGAATGGTGCTGACCGGCACGCTCGACGACGGAACCGCCGGGTTGCTGGCGGTCAAGCGCTGCGGCGGCGTCGCCATCGTCCAGGACCCGAACGACGCGGCATGGCCGGACATGCCGCGCCACGCGATGCAGAAGGTCGCCGTCGACTTCTGCCTGCCCGTGGACGAAATGTCATCTCTGGTCGCGCGGCTGAGCCGGCAACGGGCGGGACCGGCGGTTCCCATTCCCGAAGAAATCGAACTGGAAGCGGATATCGCCGAGCAGGAGATGATAGCGATGATCGAGGAAAACAGCGGCAACTCCGTCTCGGGAAAGCCGTCCATGCTGACCTGCCCGGACTGCGGCGGCTCCCTGATGGAGGTCCAGGACGGTCCGCTGCTGCGGTTCCGCTGCCATGTCGGACACGCCTACAGCCCCGCCACCCTGGTCGAAGCCCAGGGCGAGGCGTTCGAGCAGGCCCTGTGGATGGCGCTCCGCACCCACAACGAGCGCATCAAGCTGTTCACCAGGATGAAGGAGAGCGCCGAAGCGCAGGGCAAGCTCCATACGGCCGCCAAATGGTCGGAAGCCATCAGCGAGGCGCAGGGCCATGTCGATCTGCTGCGGGCCATCCTGACGAAGCACACACCGTCCAGCGGCGAAGCGTCCCTGCCGGATTGACGCCAACGGCATTGAAGCTTGACCGGTAAGTTCCGGCATCTAACGCTCCAGCCCCGGTCGATCTTTCCGGCTCCCGGGTGTCAGTCCGCGCTGCGCGCCTCGTCTCCGCGTTCTTCCGGCATGTTCTGGACGACCTTGCCAAGCTGGCTCCTCTCGGTCGTGTCATGGACGATCGCGACGATGATCGGCGGGTTCTCATGCTTCAGGTACTGCATGCAGATCTCGGCCGGGTAGGAGCCGTCCACATCGGCGCCAAGGACCGTCTCGAATACCAGTTCCTGCTTCTTTCCATCCATCAGCGGCGCCAGGAAGGCCCGCAGGTCCTCTTCCGGCACCAGCGGCATGACGTCCATCAGCGTGGTTTCCCGGATGCGGTCTACAGTCCTGCCCAGCTTCCGCTGAGCGCCCTCGTTGACTTCCCTGAAGCGGAGCGTATCGGCGTCCAGGAAGTAGACCTCGTTCATCAGGCCGGCGACGATGCGGCCGAGATAGGCGCTGAAGGCCTCCGAGCGGCGCAGGTCGGTCAGGTCCTCGATGATCAGCACGGTGCCGCGGGCGTCCTGCGGGCTGTACAGCAGCGGCAGCAGGAGCACCCGGAAATCCAGCATCCTTCCGCGCCGGTCGAGTGCCTTGAACTCGACGAAGGTCTGCCGGTTCTCGCCGTTGAGCACGCGCTGGATATCGGCGGTCAGCTTGAGCACCGGAAGCCCGATATCGACGCTGGCAAGCCGTTCGCCAATCACCTCCTCGCTCCGCAGCCCCCAGGTGTTCTCGCTCCAGCGGTTCCACGACCGCACCTTCATCTCGTGATCGAGCACGATGACGCCGGTATCCATGCTGCGCAGCACTGCCTCGGCATAGGAGCGGTACTCGGCCGCCTCGTCCGACTGGCGCCGCATCTCGTCGTTCATGGATTCGAGCTGCTCGTTGGTCGAGCGGAGTTCCTCGTTGGTCGTCTCCAGTTCCTCGTTGGTCGACTGAAGCTCCTCGTTGGTGGTCTCCAGCTCCTCGTTGGTCGATTGAAGCTCCTCGTTGGTCGTCTCCAGTTCCTCGTTCGCCGACTGAAGCTCCTCGACCGTCGTCTCCAGCGTTTCCTGCGTCGTTTCCAGCTCCATCTGAAGATGATGGGCGCGCGTGGTGTCGTTGAAACCCAGCAATGTCGCCATCAGCTTGCCGTCGTCGCCATGGATCGGCGTGATGTCGATGGTCAGCCAGACCGGTTCGGCCGGCGGGCGGTGGTAGTTCTGGTTCTCCAGTCGGAGTGGCCGGTTGATTGCCTGGACCTCCTCGATCCGGCTGCGCAGTTCGGCCGGACGGTATGAGACCGGCAGGTCCTGGAACGGCTTGCCGATATCCGCCGCCCCCACTTCCAGAAGCCGCCGCGCCATGGCGTTGGCGAGCATCACCTGACCATCCAGCCCCACCGCGATGTAGGCGGTGGCACTGCCGTCCACGATGGCCTCCAGCAGGCGCATCTGGCTGTTCTTGTAGTTCGTGGTGGTGCTGGGCGAGGCGCTCAGCGTGCCGCCCCGGCTGCGCTGCCATTCCAGCGGAACCTTGCGGAACAGCCGGCTCTTGAGATCGACCTGTTCGAACTGCTTGGACCGGGCAAGCTGGGTCTCGGCCTTGCCAAGGAACAGGATGCCGCCGGGGTTGAGCGCGTAATGGAGCCTGGGCAGCACGGTGTTCTGGGTCGGTGAGTCCAGGTAGATCAGGAGGTTGCGGCAAATCAGCAGGTCGATCCGGGAAATCGGCGCGTCGCTGACGATGTTGTGACGGCCGAAGATGACGCATTTCCGCAAATCGCGGTGGAAGACATAGTGGCCGTTGACATGCTCGAAATATTTGGCGAGCAGGTCGGGCGGGACGCCTTCGACTTCGCGCGCCGTATACGCGGCGTTCCGCGCCGCGCGCAACGCCGCCTCGTCGAGGTCGTTGGCATAGACCTTGACGTTGTTGCAGAACCACTCGACCCCCATCGCTTCGGCGAACAGCATCGCGGCCGAATAGGGCTCCTGCCCCGAGGCGCAGCCGACGCTCCAGATCCGGATCGGCTGGCCTTCCTTCTTGCGCTCGATGATCTGCGGGATGATATCCCGGCTCAGCACGGTCCATGGGTCGGTGTCGCGGAAGAAGGACGTGACGTTGATCAGCACCGTATCGAGCAGGTCGGAGAATTCCTGCGCATTGGCGTCCACATAGGCACGGTAGGTCGCGAAGTCCGGACAGCCGACCTCCTCCATCCGCTGCCGGATGCGCCGCCGCAGGCTGGTCCGCTTATACCCCCGGAAATCGAGCTTGCGGGTCTGCTGAAGGTGCTGGATCAGACCCTCCAGTTCGGGATCCGATACTTTTTCGTCTGCCATCGTGGCCTCGGTTACGGCGTAAGGGCGGGAGTGTAGCGCAGGCGGTTCTCCGCACGAAAGGAAAGGGTTGCGGAAAATGGCTGCCGACGGCTCCCGTCGTGGCGCCAGGAAAACGCTGTAATTCCGGATTGTTTTTCCACCCTAACGATATTCAACCGGAAAGGGGTGATCAAAGTTGCGCCGTATTTTTCACTTTTTGCATTTATTCATTTTGGCTCTTGCGACACCGGCTTCGACCGAAAATGCCTACAAGGACATCCTCCGCGAGTTCGGATGCCCTGCCTTGAGAACTGGAAAGGAACACGGATGGACACGGATTTCCCACGGATGGACACGGAACAGTCATGCTCGCGGGTCACTTCAATCTTGTAAGCTACCAGCGTTATCCGTGTTTATCCGTGGGAAATCCGTGTCCATCCGTCTTCCTGTCCCGTTACGAAACATCCGCTCCGCGGCCGGTTGACACCCTGCGGCCAACTCCGCCAGAGTCGGCGGCAACAAGCTTCGGCCAAGACGAAAAAATGCGAAGGGGGAGGGAATCATGGCGGCGACTCCGGTCCATGTGCTGGCGATCGACCAGGGGACGACATCGACCAGGGCGATCGTGTTCGACCGCGACGGACTGCCGGTCGCGACTGCCCAGCGGGAGCTGCGGCAGTTCTATCCCCATGACGGCTGGGTCGAGCACGACCTGGAAGACATCTGGCGCGACACCACCGTCGTCTGCCGCGCCGCCCTCGAGGAAGCCGGCCTGACCGCCTCCGCCATCTCCGCCATCGGCATCACCAACCAGCGCGAGACCACCGCCCTGTGGGACCGCCGCACGGGAGAGCCGCTGCACAACGCCATCGTCTGGCAGGACCGGCGCACGGCTGACGTCTGCCGCCGTCTCCATGGCGACGGCGCCGAACCGCTGGTGGCGGAGCGCACCGGCCTGCTGATCGATCCCTACTTCTCCGCGACCAAGCTGGGCTGGCTGCTCGACCACCTGCCCGGCGCCCGCCAGCGCGCCGAGCGGGGCGAGCTGTGCTTCGGCACGATCGACAGCTTCCTGCTGTTCCGCCTGACCGGCGGCAAGGTCCATGCGACCGACGCCAGCAACGCGTCGCGGACGCTGCTGTTCGACATCCACAGACAGGACTGGGACGACGACCTGCTGCGCCTGTTCGACATCCCCCGGGCGCTCCTGCCGGAGGTGAAGGACAACAGCACGCTTTTCGGCACTTCCGAGCCGGAGTTCCTGGGAGCCCCCCTGCCGATCACCGGCATGGCCGGCGACCAGCAGGCCGCCACCGTCGGGCAGGCCTGCTTCGAACCCGGCATGATCAAGAGCACCTACGGCACCGGCTGTTTCGCCCTGCTCAACCTTGGCGACAAGCCGGTAAGCTCGGCCAACCGGCTGCTGACCACGACAGCCTACCGCCTGAACGGCAAGCCGACCTACGCGGTCGAAGGCTCGATCTTCGTCGCCGGCGCCGCCGTCCAATGGCTGCGCGACGGCCTTCGCGTCATCGCCGATGCTGCGGCGTCGGAACGCCACGCCAACGACCTGCCCGACACCCAGGGCGTCTACATGGTGCCGGCCTTCACCGGCCTCGGCGCCCCGCATTGGGACCCGGACGCGCGCGGCGCTCTGCTCGGGCTGACGCGCGACACCGGCGTCAGCCACATCGTCCGCGCGGCGCTGGAGG
Organism: Skermanella sp.; assembly: GCF_059503625.1. NCBI lineage: Bacteria > Pseudomonadati > Pseudomonadota > Alphaproteobacteria > Rhodospirillales > Azospirillaceae > Skermanella > Skermanella sp. The sequence continues at coordinate 11,542 of NZ_JCACHA010000561.1, read as the reverse complement.
CGGTCTGCTACCAGACCCGCGACCTGATGGAATGCATGGCCGCCGACGGCGGCACCCGGCCCAGCGCGCTCCGGGTCGACGGCGGCATGGTCAGGAACGACTGGCTGATGCAGTTCCTCGCCGACATCCTGGAATTGCCGGTCGAGCGGCCGATCGTTACCGAAACCACCGCGCTGGGAGCAGCCTACCTCGCCGGCCTCCATACCGGGGTGTACGCCTCCCTCGACAGCGTCGCGGCGGCTTGGCACCGCGAACGGCTGTTCGAGCCGGCCATGGCCCCGGCGGACCGTACCCGTCTCTACGAAGGCTGGCGCCGCGCGGTCCGGCGCGTGAGAAGCGATGTGGCGTAACCCGTTAAAAAAGCTTAGAGTACGCACCAACCGGCGGATGGTCATCGAAGCTTAACGCTGCTGTCACGGCGGAGTCATTGCGGGTCGCTAACCATGACCCCGATCCGCAAATCAGGGAGACGAGACAAATGCACCGCATTCACGCGACGCTCGCCGCATCGGCGTTCGCCCTAGTCGCCATGGCGGGCGCCACGGCGGTTCCGGCCCAGGCCCAGACCGAGATCCAGTGGTGGCACGCGATGGCCGGCGCCAACAACGAGACGGTCGAGAACCTCGCGAAGGAATTCAACGCCACCCAGAGCGACTACAAGGTCGTCCCCGTCTACAAGGGAACCTACCCGGAAACCCTGAACGCCGGCATCGCCGCCTTCCGCGCCCGCCAGCCGCCCCACATCATCCAGGTCTTCGACGTCGGCACCGGCGTCATGATGGGAGCGAAGAGCGCCATCAAGCCGATCGCCGACGTGATGAAGGAAGGCGGCCAGAGCTTCAACAAGTCGGACTATCTCTCCGGCATCGTCTCGTATTACAGCGCCGCCGACGGCACGATGCTGTCGTTCCCGTTCAACAGCTCCTCGCCTGTGCTGTACTACAACAAGGCCAGCTTCCGGAAAGCCGGGCTCGACCCTGAGACCCCGCCGAAGACCTGGCCCGAGACCTTCGAGTTCGCCAAGAAGATCAAGGCGTCCGGCCAGTCCTGCGGCATGACCAGCACGTGGCTGACCTGGATCCACCTGGAGAACTTCAGCGCCTGGAACAATCTGCCCTACGCCACCGATCAGAACGGCCTCAACAGCCTGACGCCCGAACTGAAGATCAACGGTCCGCTCAACATCCGGCACTTCCAGACGCTGGCCGAACTCCAGAAGGACGGCACCTTCCAGTACGGCGGCCGTACGTCGGAAGCCAAGGCCAAATTCCTCAACAGCGAATGCGCCATGATGCCGGAATCGTCCGGCGGCATCGGCGACATGGTCAAGGCCGGCATGGATTTCGGCATCGGCTCCCTGCCCTACTACCCGGAAGCCGCCGGCGCACCGCAGAACACGATCCCCGGCGGCGCGTCGCTCTGGGTCTTCGCCGGCAAGCCGGCGGCCGACTACAAGGGCGTCGCCCAGTTCTTCAGCTTCCTGTCCAAGACCGACGTCCAGGCCCGCCTGCATCAGGTGTCGGGCTACCTGCCGGCCACCATGGCCGCCTATGAGCAGTCGAAGAAGGACGGCTTCTACGAGAAGAACCCCGGCCGCGAGATCCCGATCAAGCAGATGATGGGCAAGGAGCCGACCGAGAACTCCAAGGGCGTCCGCACCGTCAATCTTCCCCAGGTCCGCGACATCCAGAACGAGGAGATCGAGGCCCTGCTGAACGGCCAGCAGGACGCCAAGACGGCTCTCGACAACGCGGTCCGCCGGTCCAACGCGGCGATCAAGGAAGCGGCGAAGGCGTATCAATAACCGGCCATCGGAGGGGAGCAACGCTCCTCTCCAGCATGCCGTTCAGTTGCGGCTGGGAGATACCAAGATCAAGTCTTGGTATGACGGTTTGCAGCTTTTTAGCATGGCTACAACGGTGATTACGTCATACCAAGACTTGATCTTGGTATCTCCTTTCCATCACTCCGCACAACAGCTCCCCCTCCCCCCACGGGACCTTCATGAACCGTCGCGTCGTCTTTCCCAATAAACTCCTGCCCTACCTGCTCCTGGCGCCGCAGATCGCCATCACCCTGGTCTTCTTCTTCTGGCCCGCCTTCCAGGCCGTCCGCCAGTCCCTCTACCGCGACGATCCGTTCGGGTTCAGCAGCCGCTTCGTCGGGCTGGACAACTTCGAAATGGTCCTGTCCGATCCCGCCTACATCAACTCGCTCCAGGTCACCGTCGTCTTCAGCCTGTCGGTCGCGGTCGTGGCGCTGGTCGCCGCCCTCGTGCTCGCCGTGATGGCCGACCGAGTGGTCGCCGGCAAGGGCATCTACCGCACGCTGCTGATCTGGCCCTACGCCGTGGCGCCTGCTATCGCTGGCATGCTCTGGCTGTTCCTGTTCAGCCCGGCGATGGGGACGCTGGCGGTGATGCTGCGCGACTTAGGGATCGACTGGAACCCGCTGCTGAAGGGCGATCAGGCGATGGCGATGGTCGTGGGGGCCGCCGCCTGGAAGCAGATCAGCTACAACTTCCTGTTCTTCCTGGCGGGCCTCCAGGCGATCCCGAAATCGCTGATCGAAGCGGCGGCCATCGACGGCGCCGGCCCGGCGCGCCGGTTCTGGACCATCGTCTTTCCGCTGCTGTCGCCGACGACCTTCTTCCTGCTGGTGGTCAACACCGTCTACGCCTTCTTCGACACCTTCGGCATCATCCATGCCGTCACCGGCGGCGGCCCCGGCAAATCGACCGAGACGCTGGTCTACAAGGTCTACAACGACGGCTTCGTGAACCTGAACCTGGGCGCATCCTCCGCCCAGTCCGTCATCCTGATGGTCATCGTCATCGCGCTGACGGTCATCCAATTCAAATATGTCGAGCGCCGGGTCCACTACGCATGATCGAGCGCAGACCGCTGGGCGCCTTGCTCGCCCATTTCATCCTGATCGTCGGCATCGTCATCGTCGCCTTCCCGATCTACTACACCTTCGTCGCCTCCACCCTGACGACGCAGCAGATCATGGCCCCGCCCATGCCGCTGGTGCCGGGCGGCCACTTCGTCGAGAACTACGGCGGCGCCTTCGCCGGGGTCGCGACCATCGGCGGCGTCGGCGTCGACCGCCTGCTGCTGAACACGCTGGTCGTGGCGCTCGCGATTGCGTGCGGAAAGATCGTGATCTCGATCCTGTCCGCCTTCGCGATCGTGTTCTTCAGCTTTCCCGGCCGCATGCTGTTCTTCTGGATGATCTTTATCACGCTGATGCTGCCGGTCGAGGTCCGCATCCTGCCGACATATCAGGTCATCGTCGATCTAGGATTGATCGACACCTATACCGGGCTGACGCTGCCGCTGATGGCATCGGCCACGGCGACGTTCCTGTTCCGCCAGTTCTTCCTGACGATCCCGGACGAACTGGTGGAAGCGGCGCGGATCGACGGCGCCGGCCCGATGCGGTTCTTCCGCGATATCCTGCTGCCGCTGTCCTACACGAACATCGCGGCGCTGTTCGTCATCCTGTTCATCTACGGCTGGACCCAGTACCTGTGGCCGCTGCTGATCACCAACGACAACAACATGAACACGATCATCATCGGCTTGCGGAAGATGATCTCGTTCGTCGATGCGGACACGCAATGGAACCTGATCATGGCGATCACGATCCTTGCCATGCTGCCGCCGATTGCCGTCGTGGTCTTCATGCAGCGCTGGTTCGTCAAGGGCCTGGTCGAAACGGAGAAGTGAAGTACATGGCTGAAGTCGGTATCCGCGGCGTTCGGAAGACCTATCCGGGCGGGTTCGAAGCGATCAAGGGGATCGACTGCGCCGTCGGCGACGGCGAGTTCCTGGTCATGCTCGGGCCGTCGGGCTGCGGCAAGTCCACCCTGCTGCGCATGGTCGCCGGGCTGGAAACCATCAGCGGCGGCGAGGTTTCCATCGGCGGCCGCGTCGTCAACGATCTGGAGCCGAAGGACCGGGACATCGCCATGGTGTTCCAGAACTACGCGCTCTACCCCCACATGACCGTCTACGACAACATGGCCTACGGCCTGAAGATACGCGGCGATTCCAAGTCGGAGATCGAAAGCAAGGTCCACAAGGCCGCCGATATCCTGGAACTCCGCCCCTTCCTGAAACGCCGGCCGCGCCAGCTTTCCGGCGGCCAGCGCCAGCGCGTCGCCATGGGCCGCGCCATCGTGCGCGAACCGGCGGTCTTCCTGTTCGACGAGCCGCTGTCCAACCTGGACGCCAAGCTCCGGACCCAGATGCGGGTGGAGATCCACCGGCTCCAGGACCGCCTCGGCATCACCAGCCTCTACGTCACCCACGATCAGGTCGAGGCGATGACGCTGGCCGACCGCATGATGGTGATGAACGGCGGCATCGCCGAGCAGATCGGCACCCCGATGGAGGTCTACCACCGCCCCGCCAGCACCTTCGTCGCCGGCTTCATCGGCTCCCCCGCCATGAACTTCCTCCCCGCCGTCCTGACCGCCGAAGGCGTCGAACTGCAGGGCGGCCACAAGGTCCCGCTCTCCAACGGCACTGGCGGCAATGGCACTGGCAGCGCCGGCCGCGACGTCACGCTGGGCATCCGCCCCGAGCACCTGACGCACGAGACCGGCCAGGGCATCGGCGACATCGCCGTCCAGGTCGAACTGGTCGAGGCCCTTGGCGCCGACACTGTGGTCCACGCCCGCCTAGCCTCCAGCGGCGATCCCCTGCTGGCCCGCCTGCCCGGCAGCGCCCAAGTGAAGACCGGCGACACCCTCCACTTCGCGATCACTCCCGGCGAAGTCCACCTGTTCGACCGCGAAAGCGGGCGGAGGCTGTGAGCGGCCGGGCAAGCTGACGCCCACCCAACTTTCATAAAGATTACCGGCACCGACTACCGCGCTGCATGCGATCAGAGGGCTTCACAGGCCGATCGAATTTAGCTAGATTGAAGGAGTGGGGGAGATGCTCTGAACACCTCCCCCTGACTCCGTCAGAGGTTCAGGCCGATCTCGATTTCAATCTCGATCGTCTGTCCCTTCCAGCGGAGCCGGAATGTCCATCTTAGCATGGACTCCCTCCTCCAGTTGTCTCGGTGGGGTGGATTATCCACTCCACCGGACACTTGAGAGAATAGTGCAGCGGTCTACGTCGCGATAAGTGAAACCTGCATGCTGCGGCATGCTGTACCAGATGCCCCACGTCAGCGACTTAACTTGGCACGCGGGATTTCGCTCCCGTCAAAACCTGTCGCGAAGCGATAAGGCATTCCGTCAAACCCAAAAACGCGTCGGGCGCCGCGACCCCGGAAGGAGAGCGGCGCCCCGCCCGAAACCTCCAAGCCGAGTCTTACAGTCCGGCTCCGCGTCTACTCCGCCGCGACCGACGGCGCCACCGGCGCCTGGAAGCGGCCGGACGTGTCGTGGGTCAGGATGAAGTCGCGCACGCGCGGCAGGATCTGTTCGCGCCACCGGCGGCCGTTGAAGATGCCGTAGTGCCCGACGCCCTTCTGGAAGTGGTCGCCGCGCTTTTCGGCCGACAGGCCGGAGACGATCTGGTGCGCCGCCCGCGTCTGACCGGGAGCGGAGATGTCGTCCAGCTCGCCTTCGACCGTCAGCATGGCGGTGTGCCGGATGGCCGAGGGATCGACCTTCTGGCCCTGCCATTCCATCGTGCCGGTCGGCAGCGCCCGGCGCTGGAACACGGTGGAGACGGTTTGCAGATAGAACTCCGCCGGCAGGTCCATGACCGAGAGATACTCGTCATAGAATTTCCGGTGCTGCTCGGCGCTGTCGCCGTCGCCCTTGACCAGATGCTGGAACATCTTCATGTGCTCGCCGACGTGGCGGTCGAGGTTCATCGACATGAAGCCGGTGAGCTGGATGAAGCCGGGATAGACCTGCCGCATGCCGCCGGGATGGTATGCCGGCACCGTCTGGATGACGTTGCGCTCGAACCAGCTCAGCGGCTTGTCCACGGCCAGCTGCGTCACGACGGTCGGCGCCGCCGCCGTGTCGATCGGGCCACCCATCAGGATCATGCTGGCGGGCTGGTTGGGATCGTTGTTCTGGGCCATCAGCGAAATGGCGGCCAACACCGGGACCGTCGGCTGGCAGACCGCGATTACGTGGGTATGCGGCCCAAGATGCCCCATGAACTCGATCAGGTAGCTGATGTAGTCGTCCAGGTCGAACTTGCCGCGCGCCAGCGGGATCTTGCGGGCGTCGAGCCAGTCCGTGAGGTAGACGTCATGTTCGGGCAGCAGCGCCTGGACCGTGCCGCGCAGCAGCGTGGCGTGGTGCCCGGACATCGGCGCCACCAGAAGCACCGGCGGATGCACCTTGTCGGTCGCCCGCTCGAAATGGATCAGGTCGCAGAACGGCTTGCGGAGCACGGGCACTTCCCGGACCGCCACCTCCACGCCGTCGACCTTGGTCGTGGGCAACCCGAATTCCGGCTTCGCGAAGCGCCGTGTCGTACGCTCGACCAGTTCGGCGCCAGCGGCGATGGTGCGCCCTACGCGGGTGTACGAAGCAGGAAGAAACGGGTTCTGAAACGCAGTCTGGGTAGCTTCCGCCATCAGGCGCAGAGGGTACCAAGCAGCGTGTTGGAGATCGTAAAGCTGGTAGAGCAAGATTCCCCTCACATACACCGTTTGAATTGACGCCACGACATTCAGCCGACCGACAGTTGACTGCGTCACGGTCCTGCGACTTATCGCCGCTTACCTGTACGAACAGCTTGATGTAGCAATTGTTTCATAGTCGTAAATAGTGAACTTTAGAACTATTGTTACCCTGCTCACACACATCGTACAGGGCGGGGGCAGAAAATTGCGTCACGCAACGCCGAGGCGCAACAAAAAAGTTCGTTTTCCGCCGGGTCTTAATGCCGCATCGCCGCAAGGCAACCATGCGGGTACCCGAACAGGCACGCAGCGGTCTTGTCACAAACCCGCGAGTGGCTATGCCTTCGGTATGGGTCGGGCGCGAAGGAGTGCGGCAGGTGCGGCGAAACGCCGTCAGGCAGGTAGCAAGTCCGTCCAGGCCGTCAACCGACCAGACGCCACGCCATATAGCCCAGCACGCCGGCGTTCACCGCCATGACGAGCGGAGCCACCCTGGACATCACGCCGCGAAAGCTGCGGCCGGCGGCGTGGCCGGCAAGGCCGACCGTCAGCAGGCTCGGGATCGTTCCGGCGGCGAAAGCGGCCATTCCCAGCGCTCCGGAAACCGGGTTGCCGCTGGCCGACGCCACCGCGACCGCGCCATAGAGCAAGCCGCACGGGATGAAGCCCAGCGCCAGCCCCAGCGCATAGCCGCGCCAGCCGGTCGGGCTGCCGAACAGCGGCTTGGCTAAGCCGCTGACCCGCTCGGCCCAGCGCCGTTGCGCCCGCGCGGCGAAGCCGGGGGCTTGCGTCTGCGGCAGGTGGCGCATCAGCCCGCCGACCGCGTAGCTCAGGAAGAACAGCGCCGCAAACACCAGCAGCGCCACCGAGATCCAGCGCAGGCCGGGCAGGCTGGCGGCGCCGCCGGCCAGCAGAGCGCCCATGCCGCCGATCGCGGCATAGGTCGTTGCGCGCCCGAAATGATACGGCAGGACCACAGCGCCGGCCAGCCGGTGAAGTTCCGTCATGCGGCTGACGGGAACGCCTTCCAGCCGCGTCGCGACCTGGGCCAGCACGAAGGGACCGCACATGCCGGCGCAGTGCGACCAGCCTCCCACCAGCCCCGCCATGAACAGGCTGCCGAACAGCCCGCCGTCGCGCGCCACGTCCAGGCTGCATTGTTGCAGACCCGTTTCGATCAGCGTCAGTACCGTGTGCTGGTCCATGCCCGTCCTCGACCCCATTCCCGGCGGAAACCGGGGCAAGCCCCCTTGAGTCCACCGGCGATGTTGAAGCACACCGGCGCGCACGGCCATGATGTATGTCAAGACGGGGATGTCGGCGGGGCCCCTTCCCCAGGCCGCGCGAACGGCAGCGCCAGGATCGTTCCGGATACGAAACCACCGAGATGCGACAGCCAAGCCACGGTTTCTTCCGCATCGCCGGACATTGCGTCGGCCAGTTGCACGCCGACCCAGCCCGCGACCGCCGCGTACAGCGATACCGGCAGCACGATGCGCCGCCGCCCCAGCGGCAGGCTCAGCCTTGTTCTCGGATGAAGCACGAGGGCGGCGGCGAGCACGCCGGAAATCGCGCCGCTGGCTCCCACGACAGGGTCCAGCGATCCGGGATCGGACAGGATCTGCGCTCCGGCTCCGGCGAGGCCGCACAGCAGGTAGAACACGATGAACCGCAGGTGGCCCATCGCTCCCTCGACCCCGTCGCCCAGCAGCCAGAGCAGCATCATGTTGCCGGCCAGATGCCAGAAATCCGCATGGAGGAACATGGCCGACAGCAGGCTGAACGCGGTGCCCAAGGTCGGAATCGCGTTCGGCAGGACGCGGTCGCCCGTGACGACAGCCGGGATCATCGAAAACCCCAGCAGCATGTCCCACCGCGCCGATTCGCCCAGAAGCGCCTGGACCGCAAAGACAAGCGTGCAGAGGCCGACGATCGCAAGGGTCACGCGGGGCAGAAACCCCGGCGGCGCTCTTCCTGAACTCACGATGATATCACGCCGCCATGCCCCTCCGGCCATCCCGCCCGAACAATATGGCGAGAGAGCCAGCGATTTGCCATGGGCCGGCGGACCGCCCTCAGCCGGACCGCCCTCAGCCGGACTGCCCTCAGCCGGACAGCGGCAGGACGATCCCGGAATCGACGCGCTGAGGCGGCGTCACCGGCTTGGGCGTCGGCCAGAACCAGTAGATGGCGGCAACGACGATCGCCAATTTGACGAGCGCGGCGAACAGGATTTTGATGAGCATCGATTTCTCCGGTATCGCCGGAAGCTCGCAAACCCCATGAACCGCCGCATTGATCCTTATCAAGAACGGCCACCCGACCGGACGTCCGGCCCCTCTGATTTCACGGGCGGTTGCCCCGGAACAGCCATTTCTCGACGAAATGCATTCCCGTCAGCACCACGATGGCGAACGCCGTGGCTAGCAGGGCCAGCGTGTGCAGCCCGGCGCCGGCGGCGACGCCGATGGCGCTGCACAGCCAGATGTTGACGGCCGTGGTCAGGCCGTGGACATCGCCCCGCGACTGGATGATGACCCCGGCGCAGATGAAGCCGATCGCCTGCGCCAGTCCCTGCACGATCCGCAACGGGTCCATGTCGGTGTGACCGGCCGCCTTCAGGGTCTCGAAGATCTCCAGCGTCACCAGGGTCGTGGCCGCCGAACTGAGCGCCACCAGCATATGGGTCCGCAATCCGGCCGACTTGCCCCGGACCTCTCGGTCCAGGCCCAGCACCATTCCGAAGGCGCAGGCAAGCGCCAGCCGCAGCGCCATTTCCCCAACCGGTGTGATCGTATGAAAGTCCATCGTCCTCCGGATCGTCCGCCGATCCGCCTTTCGCGCGGATTTGACTAAAGCCGGCGCCAAGCTAGTCTTCATGCCGATTTCTCTGAAGCATTTTCCCGAAGCCGCAGGTGGCGCCGCGTGTCAGGAACGATCAGATCGATTGCCGTGTTCCTGCTCGCCTGGATCTGGCTTGGGCTTGTGACCGGCCTGCCCAATTGGGCCGGGAACCTGCTGGGACCGGATCACCTGCGGCCTTCCGCCGAGATCGCCATCCTGTTCGGTTTGCTGGCGCTGGCGGCGGCATTCGGGGTCCGGGCCGGCCGGCACGTCACGATCCCCCTGACCGCGCTCGTCATGACCGTCGCGGCGTTCCGCCTGGCCGATCTCGCCAGCAACACGCTGATCGGACGGCCGGTCAACCTGTCGCTCGACCTGATGCTGCTTCCGGCCATCCTGGAAGTCCTGACGGGGTCCGCCTCCCGGCTGGAACTGGCGCTGGCCCTCGTCGCGGTGCCGGTGGCGCTGGCCGTCCTGTTCGCGCTGAACCTGGGAGCGGTCGCCGCGGCGTCCCGTTTCCTGGAAAAGCGGCTCCACCGGCGGATTTTCGCCGGGACGGCGGCGGCGATGGCGATGCTCAGCCTCGGCGGCGCCCGCGCCTTCGCGCCGCTGGACCAGGGCGCCGCGGCGCTTCTCGCCGCCCAGGCGAGGGAGGCGATGCAGGCCTCGGCGCTGCGGGCGGACAATCTCGGCCGGTTCCGGCAGGACCCCTTCGCCGGGACGCCGGACGATGCCCTGCTGGCCCATCTGGGGCGGCGCGACGTGTACGTCATGTTCTTCGAATCCTACGGCGAGACCGTCCTGACCAATCCCCAGTACCGCGCCGTGGTCGAGCCGACCCTCAAGGGGTTTCAGTCGGCCCTGGCCGAACACGGCTTCGGCGTGCGCTCCGGCCTGATGGAATCGCCGATCCAGGGCGGCCAGTCCTGGCTGGCCCACGGCACCTTCATGAGCGGCGCCCGGCTGGGCGACCAGGGACTCTACAACCTGATGCTGACCAGCGGCCGGCAGTCGCTGGCCCGCTATTTCGGCCGCGCCGGCTACCGCACCCTGGCCGTGATGCCCGCCCTCAGCCGCCCCTGGCCGGAAGGCGAGTTCTGGGGCTTCGACAGGATCTGGCGGACCGAGGACATGGGCTATGCAGGCCCCCATTTCGGCTGGGCCGCGATCCCGGACCAGTACACGCTGGACTTCATCCACCGTCAGGAGAAACGCCGGCGCGACCGGCCGCTCTTCATCGAATACGCGCTGATCAGCAGCCATGGCCCGTGGGAGCCGCTGCCGCCGCTGCTCGACGACTGGGAAAGCCTAGGCGACGGCGAAGTCTACAAGACAGCCCCCCTTCCCCCAGCCACCGCCTCCTCCCGCTATCAGCCGATGTGGAGCGACATCACGCGGAAATACGTCGATTCCGTCGACTACACGCTGAAGGCCTTGCAGGGATACCTGACGCGCTACGTCACCGACGACTCCCTGATCGTCATCCTGGGCGACCACCAGCCGGCCCCGCTGATCACCGGGGAGGGCGCGTCCCGCTCCGTGCCCGTCCACATCGTCAGCCGCGACCCCGAACTGCTCGCCCCGTTCGAGGACTGGGGCTTCATCCCCGGCATGGTGCCCAGGACAGGCCCCGCCACTATGCCGATGGAAGCCTTCCGCGACCGCTTCCTGGCCGCCTTCAGCGCCCGCGAGGCGGGCTGACCGGCGCGCCTCGGCCTTGCACGGTCTTGCCCGCCCGGGCCGCCGTGGAGTAAACCGTCGGTCATGTCCGACCAACCCGCCTATACCTCATACGGCCCATCCGACATGGACCGCTTCCTGCTGCTGTTCCGGCACGCCTTCGCCTCCACCGCGGCCGGGACGCGCCACTATGTCGAGACGGTCGGGCCTGAGAACTTCCGGGTGATGCGGCGGAACGGGTCCGCCGTGGCCGGGCTGGGCCTGCTCGACATGAAGCAGTATTTCGGCGGGCGCGCCGTCCGGTGCCGGGGCATCTCCGCCGTCATGGTCGAGCCGGGCGAGCGCGGACGCGGCACGGGCGGCCGCATGATGGCGGCGGGCAGAAGGGGCGGAGCATGGCCGAGCGGCA
>NZ_JCACHA010000560.1:16188-23307 GCF_059503625.1 Skermanella sp. | reverse complement strand
CTGAAGGCGACGGATCTTCAAGCGGCGAAGCCTTTTAGGAACTCCAGCACACAACGGTCATGCCAGGGATCGGGGCCGTCAGCGCCGTGGAACCCGACATGGCCGCCCCGGCGGGGCAGCAGCGGGGTCAGGCGCGGATTGGCGGCCCAGTCGTAGTTCAGATAGGCGTCGCCAGGAATCCAGGGGTCGTCCAGCGCATGTATCACCAGCGTCGGCACGCGGATATCGTCCATGTACCGTACCGCCGAGTTGACTTGGTGATATTCATCGGCGCTCTTCCAGCCGTTTCGCGGGGCCACGAAACGGTCGTCGAACTCGTAGCAGGTCCGGACGCCTTGCACGATGGGGCGAAAGATGTCGGGGATCGGCATACCCAGGACTTCCTCCTTCATCCGCGCGACGATCCGCCGGTGATAGATGTAGTTCCTGCGGCTCATCATCCGCCGGCTGGTTTCGGCCAGATCGATTGGAGCGGAGATCGCCGCAGCCGCAATCACGCTCTCGGGCGCCCCTTCCCCCAGTAGCTTCAGGACTTGATTGGCGCCCAGCGAGTAGCCGATCAGGACGACCCCAGACCCGGTCAGCTGCTCCGGCAATTGCGCCAGCACGGCCAGCAGGTCTTCCGACCGGCCCGCATGATACTGCTCGACGCAGAAGGGACGTGACGGCCCCGCCCCTCGCAGGTTCAGGCGCATGACGGTAAAGCCGCGCCGCAGCAGGATCGCGGCGCTGGCGCGCATGTAGTGGCTTTCGGCGCACCCCGTCAGACCATGGACGAGGACGATCAGAGGTAAGCCGCGCGGTTCCGCCGGCCGGTTCAGGATACCGTGCAGCACGTCCCCGCTGAGGTCCGGCATCCGGAACCGCAGCCGCTTTTCCGGGAAGTCTTCCAGCGGAAAAGTCTGGCGCAGCAGGACGCTGCGCACAGTCTGGAGGTCGGCCCCCCACCAGGGCGCCCTTGGCACGAAGGACGGGAAGTCGAACGGTAGCGGTGGTGGCGGAGCAGCTTCAGCGGTCGTCAGGATCGGCGGCATACTGTTCATAGGAGCGGTGCAGACTGGCGTAAAACGGGTTGGTGTCGATGAACTTCGTCATGGCCTTCAAGTTGGCCTTGTCGCTCTGAATCCATTGGTCGGCGACCTGCTGGTGCTCAGGATGGATGGAAAGCAGATAGAACGCGGCCTGTTCGACCGAGACGATCTCCTCCTCTCCCAGCTTCTCCAGGATGGCGCCTATATGGAGCGGCAGGACGGCCATGAAAGGCAGGTCGCCCCGGCTGTCCGGGTCCTGGCGATTGAGCTCGAACGCCTTGCGCAGGCGCTCGATGATCTGGAAGAAGACCGAGCGGCGCTGCTTCCAGGTCGGCTCGTCGGCCAGGATGCCGGCGAGAGAGTCGAACAGATGCGTCTGTTCGTCGTCGAAGCCTTCGCAGGCCGACTGTGCCGGCCTGGGAATCGGAAAGGCGGTCATCTATGGTCCTCGTGCGGGATCAGGCGTTGACGAGGAAGTCGCGAACCGCCGCGATCTGGTCCTCCGCCATCAGCGGCGGAGCATGCCCCACGCCGGGGAATTCCACCAGTTCCGCGCGCGGTCCCCGCGTCGTCATCTCTCGGGCAGTGTCGGGCGTCAGCAGGTTGCTGTCGCCGCCGCGCAGCAGCAGGGTCGGACAGGCGATCCGGTCATAGATCGGCCAAAGATCGACATCCTGGACGGGAGCCGCCGCCAAGGCAGCGCCGATGGCGGGGTCGTAGCCGAACTTCAGCTTGCCGTTCGGCTGAACGCGGGCCTCGTGCTCTGCCAACCGGCGCCACTGCTCGTCGGTAACGGGGGCGTAGCCGGCGAGACGGGCGCGCAAGCCGGCCTCGAGGGCGGCGATATCGTCGAACTCCGGTTCCTCGACCACGTAGGAGGCTATCGCCTGGAGTGCCGCCGCCGGCATGAAGGCGCCGACATCGTTCAGGACGAGACGGGCGACGGGCGTATCGGGCTGAGCCGCCAGCATCATGCCGATCAATCCGCCCATCGACGTTCCGACCCAGTAGACCTGCTCGACATCGAGCCGCGCCACCAGGGCCGTCATATCGGCGAGATACTGAGGGAATGCATAGGAGGCGGCGGCGATCAAACGGCCGCTGCGGCCCCGCCCTGCGACATCGGGACAAACGACGCGGAACCCCTCGGCAGCCAGCGCCGGCGCAAGCTCATCGAAATCATGGCTGTTGCGCGTCAGGCCGTGGACGCAGACGACAGTCCTGTCGGCGTCCTCAGGCCCCCATTCTGCATAGGCGATGCGGTGAAAGCCGCCGGCATGCAACCCGCGAAGGGTCTTTTCTCGAAAGGAGTTCATGGACGGGAATGTAGCACTTCGCCGCCCCTGTTCCAACGGGACGGCAGCACCGTTCAGTGCCGGTTGTCGCTGGTGAACACGAGTTCCAGGGACGCCGCCGTCAGGGCGCGCTTGAACAGATCGTCCAGCAGTTCCGGGGCCGAACGGCGGACTTGGACCGCCATGTCATCGGGAACCGATCCGAAGCGGGTTTCCAGCGTGACCAGGATGGAGTCGATCTTGGCTTTGGCGACACCCTTCGAAACGCCAAGTTCTTGACCTTTTAGAAAACCTAGTTCCTCGCCCCTGGCGAACCCGGCTTCCTCACCCTGGCGGAGCCATTCCTTTGCTGCGAGTGAAATCAACTCTCCCTCCCGGTGCGGTTTTACCCGGCGTGCGACTCTGGTCAGCAGTTCGCTGGTGATGGCCGGAAACAGGCGGATCATATACCGGATCACCTGTTCTTCCAAATGAGTCCCGTCGCTCAGCCGAGGCAATATTACTTGGAGCAGAAACTCTGGATCGGTGCCACGATAGACATGCTTGAGCGGCAGCAACCCGGCGCAGACTTCCGCATCGGAAGCCAGTTCGTTGTCGGGAATGTGGCCCAGGTCGCACAGGATGTAGCCCATGCCGCTCATGAACTCCCGCAATTCCTGGTCCGCGTCGATGCACTCGGTAATCGACAGCGGCACCTTCCATTCCTGCCTGCCGTGATAGAACACCAGCGGAATGATCAGCGGCAGGCTGAGCGCCTTGCCGGCGCTCGTACCGGCGTAGCGCCGCCAGATCTCCCGCCGGTAGCCCAGCAGTTGCAGGACGATGAAAGGCTCAGGAGCGCTCTTGTGCTCGAACAGGATGTAGAGCAGCGCCCAACCGCCGTCGCGGAGCGCCACGCTGAACAGACGGTCGCTCTGGCTGGCGTTCAAGGCGGGATCGATGAAGGTGCCGTCCAGCAGGACCGGCGGTTCGTCGGCCAGCCGGCTTGAGATAACCTCAGGCAGGTAGTCGCGGATCAGGACGCCCGCCCGGCCCACATCGTCGATCAAGGCCCTGAACAGGGAGTCGTGGGAAATGGACATGCAGCCCGAACACGATGGAATGAGGTGGTCGCACCGCACTTGACGCGATACGGCCTCGTTCCACCATGCGGCATGTTGTTGGGACGAACGCCGCTACTCGGCGGCTTGGCTCAAGCGCTGGCAGGGCTCCATCGTATCCGTTGGTAGGAACGCATCGTCCTCGACCTCGACGAAGCGGTCGGGGAAGAAGCCGTTGAAGTCGGTACGCAACTCGATGGTGTAAGCGCCCGCTTGCCCGATCTCGATATAGTCGCCTTCCCGGACATCCGCCGCCAGCCGGTAGGGGCCTTCCATGACGTCGGCCGGATCGCAGGTCGGCCCGAACAGGCTGAAGTCGCCGTAGTCTTCGGCCAGCACCTCGACCCGGCCGCTATCAGGCCGCAGGATGCGCATGGGAAAACGCAGGCCGGCGTATTTCAGGTCGGACAGGCTGCCGTAGACCCCGTCGTTGATGTAGAGGAAGTTGTCTTTCCGCAACTCGACACGCACCACCAGCGAGGCGCCCGCCGCAACCAAGGCGCGGCCGGGCTCGCACCAAACCTCGTGGTCGCCCGGCAGGTCGATCTGGCTCAGCCCCGCCGCGATGGCCTCCAGGTAATCGTCCAGCGGCGGAGGCGTCAGGCCGACATAGGCGACCGGGAAGCCGCCGCCGATATCGACCACGCTGAGCGGAACCCTGGCCAACTCCATCACATGGGCCGCCAGCCGCAATGCGGCCGTATAGGACCCCGGCGTCATGCACTGCGACCCGACGTGGAAGGACAGGCCGACCCTGTACCCCGCGCCATGAGCGGTTTCCAGCAACTCGGCCGCCTGCCGGGGCGAAGCACCGAACTTGCCGCCGAGATCGTAGACCGCCGCCCCTCGGGCGGTCGCCAGCCGGACGATGATCACGACATCCCGGCTGTACCGCGTTTCGGTCATGATCTTCGCCAACTCGTCGGGATGATCGACCACGAAGTGCCGCACGCCGTGGTCGTCATAGGCGGCGCGGATGGCGCCGCGCTGTTTCACCGGATGCATGAAGTAGCAGGAGGCGTCCGGCAACCGTTCGGCCACGGCTGAGATTTCCGGCAGGGACGCGGTGTCGAAATGGCGGATGCCGCCGGCATGCAGCGCGTCCAGGAACATCGGTTCCGCATTGCACTTCACGGCGTAGAGGACAGAGCCTGGAAAAGCATCGACAAAACGCCGGGCCGTCTCCCGCAATACATGGGGACGCACGCAATAGACCGGCTGCTCGGGCATCAATGCCGCTACCATGGCAGCCGCATCGGGATAACTGCCGGTGTGGTGAGCGTAGTCGAAAGTGGTATTTTCCAGGGGCATGGATTTGCGTTCCATCATTGAAGATGTACTGGGCCGATGCTGTCTCGGTGACCTCTTCGCTTTATGAGTTTTCATGATGAAAACTTCGTTAATGATCGGATTATCAGAGGCTTGACGGTCCGGACCCTGCTCGCCGCACTTAAGGTTGCGACCGATCCGGCACGTGGGCTAGCTTGGGCTTTCTCGGTCAGGGGCAAAGAAGGAGCGGTGATGAGTTGGCAGAAGAGAGCGATTCTCGCAGCGCTGACACTCATCATCGTCCTACCAGCCGCAGTCATAGGGGGCGGATGGCTATGGTTGCGCTCCGGCCTTCCCCAGCTTGACGGCGCCGTCACCCTGCCCGGCCTGACCTCCCCGGTGGAGATCGCGACCGACCGCAATGCGGTTCCCCATATCTTCGCCCGTTCCCAGCAGGACGCCTACTTCGCACTGGGTTATGTCCATGCGCGCGACCGCATGTGGCAGATGGACTTGAACAGGCGGATCGGTGCCGGCCGGCTGTCGGAACTGATCGGAAGCGCCGGCCTGCGCTACGACCGGCTGATGCGGGTGCTGGGTTTCCAGGCGAGCGCCGAAGCGAGCCTTCAAGCCCTGGCGCCCGGAGTCCGGCAGGCACTCGACTCCTACTCCGCCGGGGTCAATGCCTGGCTCGGCAGCCATGGCGGCCCGCTCCCGCTCGAGTTCCAGGTGCTGCGCTACGAGCCGGAGCCGTGGAAGCCGGCCGACAGCCTGCTCTGGGGCAAGCTGATGGCGCTCCAGTTGAGCGGCAACTACAATGACGAGCTGCTGCGCGCCCGCCTGATGCAGAAGTTCCCCGCCGAGACGATCCGCCAGATGTATCCGGACTACCCGGCCGGCGCCTCCGTGACGCTCGCATCGGAACTGGTCGATCTGGACTTCGACCGGCTTCATGCGTCCCTGCCCCCGCCGCTCGGCCCCGCGACCGCCTCCAACGAATGGGTCGTTTCGGGAGAGCGCAGCGGCACCGGCAAGCCGGTGCTCGCCAACGACCCGCATCTGCAACTGGGCGCGCCGGCGCTCTGGTATCTGGCGCGGATAGAAGCGCCCGGACTGTCCGTTACCGGCGCCACGGTACCCGGAGTGCCCTTCACCGTCCTGGGACGCAACGACAGGATCTCCTGGGGCTTCACCACCACCGGAAGCGACGTTCAGGACCTTTACGTCGAGCGGCTGGATCGGGCCGATCCCGGCAGATACCTGACGCCCGACGGTCCCCGCCCGTTCGGCCAGCGGACCGAAACGATCAAGGTGAAGGACGCGCCAGACGAACAGCTCGTTGTCCGCACGACGCGGCATGGTCCCGTCCTGTCCGATATCGAACCGAGGGCCGCTCAGGCCGCGGGTGAAGGGCACGTCATCTCCCTCGCCTTCACGGGCCTCAGCGACCGCGATACGACGGCGGAGGCGCTGTGGCGGCTCAACCGCGCCCCTGATTGGGAAGGCTTCAAGGCGGCGCTCCGGCTGATCCAGGCGCCGCAGCAGAACATCGTCTACGCCGACATCCAGGGCAATATCGGCTTCTACACGCCCGGACTGGTGCCGACCCGCCGCCAGGGCGACGGCAGCGTTCCGGTACCGGGCTGGAACGAAGAATACGCCTGGACCGGCGCCGTTCCGTTCGAGGAGTTGCCGCAGGCCTTCAACCCGCCCGACGGCAAGATCGTCAACGCCAACAACCGCGTCACCGGCCCGGACTACCGCTGGTTCCTGACCAGCCGCTGGGACGACTGGTACCGCGCCGCCCGAATCGATCAGGTCCTCGATGCAAGCCGCCGCCATGATGTCGATGCGGCGGAATCGCTGCTGAAGGATACCGTTTCGCTGGCCGCGCGCGACCTGCTGCCGCTGATGCTGAAGACCAACCCGGTATCCCCAAGCGCCAAGGCAGCGCTCGACATGCTGCGCGGCTGGGACGGAACGATGAGCCGCGACCGGACCGAGCCGTTGATCTACGAATGGTGGGCGCGTGAACTGCATCGGGCGCTCTATGCCGACGAACTCGGCCCCCTGTTCCCCGAAGTCATGAGCGCCAGTCCCCGGCTCGTCCTCCATATCCTGACCAGGGTGCCGCAGTGGTGCGACGACGTCACCACCGGGGACGCCAGAGAGACCTGCGAAGACATGCTGGGCCGCTCGCTCGACCGTGCCCTGGCGACGCTCTCGGAGCGCCACGGGTCCGATATGACGGAATGGCGCTGGGGGGCGGAGCACCACGCGCCGCTTGCCCATCAGGTCCTCAGCCGGGTTCCCGTGCTCAAGGACCTGTTCGATATCGGGATCGAAACGGATGGCGGGAACCACACCGTCAATCGGGGCGGAAGCAGCGTCCGGGACGACAGCGCCCCGTTCTCGCATATCCAT